>PBMU01000093.1 GCA_002722775.1 Rhodospirillaceae bacterium | reverse complement strand
GATATGGGCTTCGAGGATCTGCTTGACCTTTTATCCGAATGCCAATCCGACCCTCAATCGACGCAATTGCTCGAGACCTTTATCGACCGTGCCCACGGAAACGACTGGCGCTATAAATCCGCTTCCAGCTCAGATGGTGGTGGAACCGGTGGTCAGACCGAATCGGCCAGTGGCAGGATGTCGCGCTCGCAGGCATTGGAAATACTGGGTCTCAAAGAAGGGGCGAACAATAATGACATACGCGAAGCCCACAAGCGTTTGATGCTCGCGAACCACCCAGATCGCGGAGGTTCTACCTTTCTTGCCAGCCAGATCAATCAGGCCAAAGAGGTGTTGTTGGCCTCCTGAGAGAGCGCGGCTTGGATTTGGCGGCTGGATATGGCATTACCCGGCTCGCCGCAACCGCATCCTTACGGTGACACCACATGACCGTTCCCGTTCGCAAGGCAATCTTCCCAGTTGGCGGGCTAGGAACCCGATTCCTACCCGCCACCAAATCAATGCCTAAAGAGATGCTCCCGATCGTCGACAAACCCCTGATCCAATATGCCGTCGAGGAAGCCCAAGAGGCGGGAATCGAGGAGTTCATCTTCGTCACAGGCCGTGGCAAGACCGCGATCGAGGACCACTTCGATCACGCCTACGAGCTGCAGACCATGCTAGATTCACGCCAACAATCCGAGGCACTCAAGGTGGTGAAGGCGACAATCCCGTTGCCGGGACAGATTGCTTATACCCGCCAGCAAGAGCCACTTGGGCTCGGCCATGCGGTCCGGTGCGCCAGGAATTTTGTCGGCACTGAACCCGTCGCGGTCCTTTTAGCAGATGACTTGATCCTGGGTGAGACAGGGTGTTTGACACAGATGATCAGAGCGTATCACGAAGTTGGTGGAAATATGTTAGCCGTCATGGAGGTTGCCCCCGAGGAGATATCGTCCTATGGCGTCGTAGATCCCGGGAAACAGAAAGGAAGGATTATGGAGGTGCGTGGCCTTATCGAAAAACCTCAGACAGGTCAGGCTCCGTCGAACCTTGCGGTGATTGGCCGATACATCCTACAACCGAAAATCTTCGAAGACCTTGGACGGTTCGAACGAGGTGCCGGGGGCGAAATTCAGTTAACTGACGCCATGGCTCGACAGTTGGGCTTACAACCGTTGAACGGCTATCGATTCGAAGGCCGACGGTTTGATTGTGGCAACAAGGTCGGTTTTCTAGAGGCCAACATAGCTTTCGCCCTTGATCGTGAAGACATGCGCGAACCGGTCGCGCACATTCTGAGATCATTCTCCTAAGCGGAGCATTCAATGCGTATCGCGATGATTGGGACGGGCTATGTGGGTCTTGTAACTGGTGCCTGTTTCTCCGAATTTGGTGTGGACGTAGTCTGTGTCGACAAAGACAAGTCGAAGATCGAGCGTCTGGATCGTGGCGAACTCCCAATCTATGAGCCTGGCTTAGACGAACTAGTGGCGAATAATGTGGGCGCAGGGCGTCTTATCTTCACCACAGACCTCAACACCGCAGTTGCCGATGCCGATGCTGTGTTCATCGCCGTCGGCACACCAAGCCGACGCGGCGACGGACATGCCGACTTAAGCTACGTCTACGCCGCTGCCGAGGAAATCGCCAACACATTGGTGGGTTATACCGTTGTGGTCACCAAGTCGACGGTGCCAGTCGGTACCGGACGTGAGGTTGAAAAGATCATCCGCCGCAAAAGTCCCCATGCAGAGTTCCATGTGTGCTCGAACCCAGAGTTCCTGCGCGAGGGCGCGGCGATCAACGACTTTATGCGTCCAGACCGGGTGGTAATAGGCACCGACAGCGACCGTGCTCGCCAGGTGATGCGCGAATTGTATCGTCCGCTCCACCTTTTTGAAACGCCAATTGTCTTTACTTCGTTGGAAACTAGTGAGCTGATCAAGTATGCCGCCAACACCTTTCTCGCTACCAAGATCACTTTCATCAATGAAGTTGCTGATCTTTGCGAACAAATCGGCGCGGACGTCCACGATGTTGCTAAGGGGATCGGGCTAGATGGCCGGATCGGTGCCAAATTCCTCCATCCAGGGCCCGGCTACGGTGGCTCATGCTTCCCAAAAGACACTCTCGCTCTGGTGCGCACCGCCCAAGAGGCGGGATCTCCGCTCCGGATTGTCGAGACCGTCGTCGACATAAACGATCAAAGAAAAAGGTCGATGGCGGATAAGATCATCAAGGCCTGTAATGGCGATGTCTCGGACAAGACCATCGCGATCTTGGGCGTAACCTTTAAACCCAACACTGACGATATGCGCGACGCACCCAGTCTCGAAATCGTTCCCGCCCTTCAGGCAGCTGGCGCCACAGTCCGAGCATACGACCCCGAGGGCATGGGTGACGCGCGACAACTCCTAGCCGAAGTTACCTGGTGCGATAAAGCTTATGAGACACTCGAGGGCGCCGACGCGGTGGCGCTGCTCACTGAATGGAACGAATTCCGTAGCCTTGACCTTGAGCGAGTGAAATCCCTTATGAAATCACCCGTGATGATTGATCTCAGGAATATCTACAATCCGGTAGAGATGGTGGAATCGGGTTTTGACTATACGTGCATCGGAAGGCCAAAAGGCACGAGCGGAGCGGCAGTATGAGCCCCAGGCATGTGTTTCATCCTACACTCCTGCGTGAATATGACATTCGCGGCATCGTTGGTGAGACTTTACACGAGGTTGACGCGATGGCCTTGGGCAGAGCGTTCGGCACCCGAGTGATCGAGAACGGTGGGACTAGTGTCGCGATAGGCCGTGACGGTCGACACAGTTCCCCGACGATGGAACAGGCATTGGCTGAGGGCCTCGTCTCGACGGGGCTGACCGTCCATCGGGTCGGCAGCTGTCCATCGCCAGGTCTATATTTCGCGGTTCACCACCTTGAGGCGGGCGGCGGAGGGATGGTCACTGGGTCCCACAATCCGCCCGACTACAATGGTTTTAAAATGATGATGGGGACCGGCACATTCTTCGGTGATGACATACAGAAGGTCGGAGCACTCGCCGCCACAGGCGCTTTTGCCCAGGGCACCGGTCGCATTGTTGATGAAACCGTGCTTGATGCCTATGTTGCTCGTTTACATGAAAGCGGGCAGTTCGGTCGGCCACTGAACGTGGTCTGGGACTGCGGTAACGGTGCCGCCGGACCCGCGGTTGAGAAGCTCTGCAGAGCCTTGCCAGGGGATCATGAGATTCTGTTTCTCGAAGTAGATGGCGACTTCCCAAATCATCATCCAGATCCCACTGTACCCGATAACCTAACCGACCTGATCCGATCTGTGGCCGAGAGAAACGCGGACTTAGGCATCGCTTTGGATGGCGACGGCGACCGTATCGGCGTGATTGACGACAAAGGCCGCATCCTTTGGGGTGACCAATTATTAGCAATCTTGGCTGAAGATGTTCTCACCAAATACCCTGGCGCGACAATCATAGCCGACGTGAAGGCTAGCCAGACCCTTTTCAACCGTATCTCTGAGCTTGGCGGCAATCCAATGATGTGGCGCACCGGACACTCACTCATCAAAAAAAAGATGGCGGAGACCGGGGCACCACTAGCCGGTGAAATGAGCGGTCACATTTTCTTCAAAGACCGCTATCTAGGATTCGATGACGCGCTCTATGCAGGGGTCCGGCTCATTGAAACCTTGAGCAATCGGGACCAACCACTTTCAGCGATTCGCGACCAACTTCCACAAATGCTTAGCACCCCAGAACTACGGTTTCCTTGTTCAGAGGAACGCAAGTTCGCTGCTGTCCAGGACGTAAAGTCAATACTCTCATCATTCGAAAATATAACGGTCATCGATGTAGATGGAGTTCGCGTGAATTCAATAGATGGATGGTGGCTCCTGCGCGCATCAAACACACAGGATGTCTTAGTGGCCCGATGCGAGTCCAGCAGCGTGGAAGGGTTGGCGCGGCTGAAAGCTGAACTAGCGAGAGCCGTGCGACGTATCGGCGTGGAACCACCGGACTTCTAGCGGGCGAACGGCCTGTCTATTGGGAGCGGTGCACCTGGGCGACATCGACGTCACCGGGAACCGGCACGCAAGGAAGATGTTTGGAGATCAAGATCATGCAGGCGTCCCTGGCTTCCCCCTCGAGGAGGCCCATGATCCGGGCTCGATAGATGGTCCCGTGGGAACGACGCACTCTTTCAACATTGTCCCGACCATGGATTAGTGCGGCTCCGAGATGCAAGCGGACGGTCTTTATCACCGCGCGGGCCGGGTGGTTGCTGGAGTAAGCCCCGACTTGGATCCCCCACCTTAGCGGAGCCGCCGGCTCGACTTTACGCCGAGTATTCGTCAATGAATTAAATTCATCAGATAACTCATTCTTACGATCACTACCGTTATTTAACATGTTTTCCCGGACGGAAACTTCACCGGAGCTCGCGACTAGTTGGTTGTTCAAAACAGGCCGAGGCACCGGCAGAGGTGGAGCCGGTAGCTTCCTGAGTTGGGAGAGCTTTTTAAAACTCTTTTCCATTAGCCGGATCATATGGCGATCGCGGCGCGCGCCGCTTCGCCCGCCAAAAACCACCCCTATCAAGTTACGCCCATCCCGTGAAACTGAGGCAACCAAATTGTACCCAGACGCGTTGGTGTAGCCAGTCTTTACCCCGTTGGTGCCCACATAGCGACCGAGTAGTTTGTTGTGATTCCTATAGACACGTCGGCCGAAACGAAAGCGTTTGGTTCTGAAGTAGTGGTAATATTCAGGGAAATCGTCCCGAATCAAACGGGTGAGTAACATCATGTCGCGCGCGGTGCTGAGTTGACCACGGTTTGGCAAACCGGATGCATTACGGAAAGTGGTGCGGCTCATGCCAAGCCGGCGGGCCCGATCCGTCATCCGGACGGCAAAGCGAAATTCAGTGCCAGCCATGTTCTCCCCAACAACTGTCGCCACATCGTTCGCTGACCGGGTAATCAAAGCCAGGATGGCATCACGCACTGTGATTGTCGTTCCAGTCTTAAGGCCGAGACGGGTTTGTGGTTGCCGGGCAGCACGATGGGAAACCTTCAAACGGGTAGCAAGCGTCCACTTCCGCTGCTTCAGAGCCTCAAACACCATGTAGAGCGTCATGATCTTAGTAAGGGAAGCTGGAAAATTCCTTGTATCCGCATTACGAGCGTGAAGTTCCATGCCAGTGTCGGCATCAACCACGAGCGAGGCGTACCGCGCCTCGGCTAACAACGGCGCCATTACGAGGCATGCGAAGACCAAGAAGGTTAATAAGATCGTTCGGACCATGAAGGGATTGCGGCGTAGCGAACGCTCGTCATGCCACCTCGACACTCGCACGTCTAACACTTGGCCTCCCGCTGATCATCCGCTTCTGCACAAGACGCGAAAATTATATTATCTTAAATCTGAATATATGTCCATAACCTACTGTAAAAATGGGTATTACGAGTTTTCTAATCTGGTTAAATTTCTTAACATAACGGAGAATCGGTTTTGTGCATGGCAAACCATTTATTGTCAAATATCGGGGCAGCGCCCGCGCTTGTGGTGTTCCTGCACTTCCTAATAAAGACGATAAACAGCATTTGAGGACAGCGAATTGATTAGGCAACAGAACAAAGAAAAAAGAGCGCAGAATTGCGCCTTAAGCAAGGCACTCGAACAAATCAGATCCCGAGCCAGACCCGCGAGAAAACGGTCCAGGGAGTCACTTTAGATCGTTCAGGGAGCGATTCAATTTTTGAACATTAAATTAGGACAAAGGCCAATAGCTGAATTCCTTCAGTCCCATTTTAGAACCCTTATTTCACACCAACCCTATGACGACCGACCTCGCCGAGGTAGTTTGCGACAGCTATGCTATCTTTCTTAATAAAGGTCAAGATTAGGTGCCGACGCCTGATCCAGGAAATTTTCGAACGCATGAACCAATTTCTGCGGTCTTCAACGCCGACGCACCCAATCGGCTTGCATCTTGATTAAAAGAACCCACCGGGAAGGTAGCAGGGCCTTTTTTTTGCGTTTGCGTGGTGGGAAACTGTCTGGCACCCTTCAGTACGGTCACCAGTCCTTAGCCGGAACGAGTCTTTAATCTAGATTGATTAAGGGTCATATGATCAGCGTGATAAAATTCACTGAAGCATGGAAACACTTGACCTCGGACATAACACGCATGGGTGATGATGGCCATAATGATCATGGAAACCACTCCAACACAGGGGTTGTGACCCAGTCCAAACCTAAGACTAAAAAACCATCGATGTATAAAGTAATCATGCTGAATGACGACTACACGCCGATGGAGTTCGTGATCCATGTGCTAGAGCGCTTTTTCTCCAAAAACCGGGATGAGGCCACAAACATCATGCTGCACGTTCATCAAAGGGGTGTTGGAGTATGTGGAACCTACACATACGAGGTCGCTGAAACCAAGGTCACGCTGGTAATGGACTTTGCCCGACAACACCAACACCCGCTTCAATGCACCGTCGAGAAGGCTTGAGCCAGATGCTTTCAAAAAATCTCGAGGAAGGTTTGCACCGCGCATTGGACTACGCCAACGAGCGGCGCCATGAGTATGCGACACTGGAACACCTTCTATATTCTTTGACTGAAGACCAGGACACTATCGCGGTGCTACGTGCCTGCGGAGTAGAAATCGAGCGCCTAAAAAACGATTTACTTTCCTATATCGACAACGATCTTGCTGCTCTAAGGAGCGAGCAACACGAGGAAGCCAAACCGACTGCTGGCTTTCAACGTGTGATCCAACGCGCGGTTATCCATGTTCAATCGTCCGGCCGCGCCGAAGTTACCGGCGGGAACGTATTAGTCGCATTATTCTCTGAGAGGGAAAGCCACGCCGTTTATTTCCTGCAGGAACAGGAAATGTCTCGATTCGACGCCGTTAACTACATTTCACACGGGATAGCGAAGGTTCATGGCCAATCAGAGGACCGTAACATCGATGGTACGGACGAAGAATCTAAAGGTGAGAATGTTAACAAGAAAGGCACCGAAGCGCTGGACGCGTATTGTGTAGACCTTAATAAGAAGGCCGCCTCGGGTAAGATCGACCCTCTAATTGGACGAGAATTCGAGGTTGAACGCACGATCCAGATTCTATGTCGAAGGACCAAGAACAACCCGCTCTACGTAGGCGACCCTGGCGTCGGAAAGACAGCGATTGCCGAAGGCCTTGCGAAGCGTATAAACGACCGGGACGTGCCGAGCGTCCTTGCAAATGCACAAATTTTTTCGCTCGACATGGGCGCTCTTCTGGCCGGAACACGCTACCGAGGCGATTTCGAAGAACGCCTGAAGGCGGTGATCAATGAGCTAGAGCAACAGCCCGAAGCGGTTCTATTCATAGACGAAATACACACGGTAATTGGGGCAGGGGCAACTTCTGGGGGCGCTATGGACGCCTCTAATCTATTGAAGCCAGCGCTTCAGTCAGGAACCCTGAAGTGCATAGGCTCAACCACCTACAAAGAATACCGGAGCTATTTTGAAAAAGACCGGGCGTTAGTTCGCAGATTTCAAAAAATTGATGTAAACGAGCCCTCAATCGAGGATTGCATCAAAATCCTGAAGGGCTTGAAACCCTATTATGAGGACCACCACAAAGTCCGCTACACGGCCGACGCTTTGAAGTGCGCCGTTGATCTCTCGGCCAAATATATTGGCGACCGTAAACTACCTGACAAGGCAATCGATGTGATAGACGAAGTAGGCGCAGCCCAAATGCTCCTACCGCCGTCAAAACGCAAAAAGACGGTCACCGTCAAAGACGTAGAGGAAGTCGTCGCCAAGATCGCACGTATCCCACCAAAGAGTGTTTCAACCGACGATAAGACGGTACTCAAGAACCTGGACGAAGACCTAAAGCGCGTGGTCTTTGGCCAGGACAAGGCAATCCAGGCCCTAGCTACCGCAATCAAACTCTCGCGCGCGGGCTTGCGGGAACCCGAAAAACCCATTGGCAATTACCTGTTTTCGGGTCCCACCGGTGTCGGAAAGACTGAGGTCGCCCGCCAGTTGGCTGCGGTCCTAGGTGTGGAACTCACCCGCTTCGACATGTCGGAGTATATGGAGCGACACAGCGTGTCGCGGCTTATCGGCGCGCCGCCGGGCTATGTAGGTTTCGATCAGGGAGGATTGTTAACAGACGCGATTGACCAACATCCCCATTGCGTGCTGTTGCTGGACGAAATAGAGAAGGCCCATCCCGACCTTTTTAACGTACTTCTTCAGATCATGGACCACGGCAAATTGACCGATCACAACGGCAAAACCGTGGACTTCCGCAACGTGATTCTGATTATGACAACCAATGCGGGCGCGTCCGACCTCGCCAAAGAAGCGATTGGATTCGGCCGCACTGAGCGCGTCGGCGACGATACCGAAGCGATCAACCGGATGTTCACCCCGGAGTTCCGTAATCGGCTGGACGCAGTCATCACCTTCTCCGGCCTCAGCCCGGAGATCATAGCCCGAGTGGTTGAAAAGTTCATCATGCAGCTTGAGGTACAACTCGAGGATCGTGGCGTCTCGATCGCAATCAGCGACGAGGCGCGCAACTGGATCGCCGAGAAGGGATACGACAGACTCTACGGTGCGCGACCGCTGGGCAGGATGATCCAGGAACACATCAAAAAGCCGCTGGCCGAGGAACTTCTATTCGGAGCGCTTACCAAGGGTGGATTGGTGCGCGTAGAGCTCATAGACGGCAAACTATCCTTCAACTATCCGGAAACGGCCCCGAAATCAAAGGCCACTAGACGCAAAAAAAATAAAGGAAATGGCAAAACAAAAACACCAGAATTAGTGGAATAATTTATTCACACATTGGCTAGAATCTAGCAATAGAATGGCCCTTTACTGGTGAAATGAACCTTCGTATTGTCAGGTTTTTTAATCCAATTGAAGCGGCCTTAAGAAATATCTGTGGACGGCTCGAATGACCACGTCTCGCCTCACTGGATCCACATTCAGCGTTAGCGGCATTAGAAAAGACGTCTATCAAAGACACTAACTCTATCCGGCCAATGTGGGCCGGTTCTAGAGCGGCGAGACAAAAAGATTATTCTTGGCAAACGCTCCACAAAATGTCTGCGTTCAAGGAACGTAATATCCGAGAGAGACGTCTTGCTGTTTGTTGACTGCAGTTCGCGCAATTTAACGCCAAAAAAACAATATTTTGGATATTTTGCACCTTAAAACAACTTTGCTCAGCGCTGTAAAATTCCTACTGACTAATTCAAATATCTTTTCGGAATGGTGAACCTTGCTCGAGATGTTCTTTTTCCAGTGCCATGTGCCGGCGCTCGCGAGCAAGAAAATTCTCCACGGCACGTCTGAAATCGACCTCCGGAAGATAGTGATTCGAGTAAGTGTATGTTGGCAAGTACCCGCGCTGAATTTTATGCTGACCCTGCGCACCCGCCTCAACCCGAGAAAGACCACGCTCAATCGCAAAATCGATGGCACGATAGTAACAAGCTTCAAAATGTAGGAACTTAAAGTCGGCGATACAGCCCCAATTTCGGCCATAGAGCGAGTCATTACCGATTAGGTTCAGGGCCCCTCCCACAGGTTGTCCATCATATTCCGCCATAACTAGAAGAACCCGCTCGGAAAGACGTTCGCCAAGTAAAGCGAAAAACTCTCGGTTGAGATAGGCTGAACCCCATTTTCGGTCTGCCGTATCCATATAAAATCGGTAGAACGCATCCCAATGGCGTGGCTCGATAGTTTCTCCGGTCAGCATCCGGATCTCAACACCGTGCTCGACGGCTTCACGACGTTCCTTGCGGATCACTTTGCGTTTGCGAGAACTGAGCGTAGCTAGAAACTCTTCAAAGTTCTCATATCCCCGGTTTTTCCAATGGTATTGAAGCGTAAGACGTTGAAGGAAACCCATTTCACCCAAAAGCTTCCACTCTGCCTCCGGTGGGAAATTGATATGAAGCGAGGATACTTCATGTTGGTTTGCGGCGCTTATCAATCCACCGGCCAAGACTTTAGAAATTCGGATCGTTTCCGCTCCATCGCGGATGAGCAATTTCGGGCAAGTCACAGGTGTGAAAGGAATAGCCGAGAGCAACTTTGGGAAATACTTCCCCCCCGAACGCTCGTAGGCATCCGCCCATCCCCAATCGAAGATGTACTCGCCATAAGAATGGCCCTTCAAATATAGGGGCACAACACCAAACGTTTCACCTTCCGCGTCCCGATAAATTAGATGTTGAGGCAACCACCCCGTCCGAGGGCAAACAGATTCCGACTCCTCGAGCGCCGAAAGGAAAGCGTGCGAGAGAAATGGGTTGCCGGGTCCCGCGCAAGCGTCCCAGGCAGCCGCGTCAATTTCACTGATGGAGCTGATCAGATGAACCGTAGCGTCTATTTGTTCACCTCCATCCGGCTTTCCCTCTTCTCCTATAAATCAAAATCGCCAACGTCATCAACACCGTGCCACTTTGTTCCAACACCTATTTGATCTCAAAAACCCCATCGATCTCAACAGCGACCCCACGTGGCAGTGTGTTCGTGCCGACCGCGAAACGCGCGTGCCGGCCAGCATCACCGAAAACATCGACCATTAGGTCGGAAGCCCCATTCACTACCTCCGGGTGATTTCCAAAACCTTCGACGGCTTTTACGAACCCACCTAACTTTACCACCCGCGCAACGCGATCGAGATCGCCATCACAGGCTGCGCGGAGTTGCGCCAAAAGATTTAGCCCGCAGATTCGCGCGATTTTCGCGGCTTCCTCGGGGGAGAAATCCACTCCCACCATGCCGATCCCTTTCAACTCACCATTCCAGAACGGTACTTGTCCGGCTACCGTAACTAGGTTCCCACTTATCACGTAAGGCACGTAGTTTGCGGCCGGAGCGGCGGCTTCAGGCAATTCCACGGCAAGTTCCGCCAAGCGTGCATCGATCTTTCCGGCCATCTGGCTCTCCGATTAAGTTGGTTTCCTAACCAAGATTAGACAGTGCCGACTGTAGGAACCAGACCCGTCATAACAAAAAATGGGGTGCGCCGATCTGAAGCGCACCCCCAGTTTCGGACGACAGAGGATTCGTCCTCAGGAGCTTCACAGGGAGTGGGAGCGGGGATGGGAGAGGACCGCTCCCAGCGGCCTCTTGTGGAAACCGCCAAAACCTCCGGAAAAACTGTGAAAAAACCGGAGGCCTATCCGACATTTCAACATGGAACTTCTTAATTATGTCGAATATCAAGATATTGTACTCGATTTAAAAATTGACCACAATATTTATTATCTTTGTCAACATATTGTACCCCTTTTAAAAGCTTGGATATTTTTCGGACGACACAGTAAAGAAACCCGCTGGAAATCCCCAAGAATATTGACAGTTTTCCTTTGGTCTTTTTTAAGAAAAGACTGGTGCAGCGTATTCGCTTACGCGTTATGCAAACAGCAGGGCACAGGACACGACAATCTCTCTCGTGCACACTCAAACTGCCTACGGACCAACGATGGATAAGACCGTTTATCAAACCATCCCACAGGATCAAATTCGGGCAATCAGCGGACTTGAATTCCTTCAACGGATCATTCGAGGGGACTTGCCAGAGGCACCGTTCCTCAAACTCGTGGGAGCGCGAATGGTTTTTGCGGAGGAAGGGAAGGTTGTCGTCGAAACCACCCCCAGCACCAAACACTACAATCCATTGAACGTGGCCCACGGAGGCTTTGCTACAACTGTACTGGACACCGCCATGGGTTGCGCGGTGCAGACGACCTGCGGAGCAGGAACCGCATCGACAACCCTGGAGCTGAAAATCAATCTGGTGCGTGCAATCACCGCCAATGTCGGCAAGTTGAGAGCAGAGGGACAAGTCATACATCGAGGAAAAACCACCGCAACCGCTGAAGGAAGGTTGGTAGATAGCGGTGGCAAATTATTAGCCCACGCTAACTGCACCTGCCTCGTTGTTGAGGTTCGTTAATCTAAAGTGACGCCAATCACTGGTGCGAGTACATCGGTTGGCCCGCAACCGGTAGATCAGCTGTCAAGATCGTTCCCGTCATCGACTCGGTGATGTAAATGGTCTTGTTGTCCGTTCCCCCAAAAGCGAGGTTTGTTGTCATCAACCCTTCGCAAGAACGGATTCGGTGAAGTGGCTCTCCCAGTGGGTCGAAATGCCAAACCGTGCCCAAGCCGGCATGACAGATCAGCAGCCCCCCTTCGATATCCATGGCCAAGCCATCAGGTCCGCCATGTCCGCCAGACAACTGAATATATATGCCGACTTTCGTAGTAGTGCCATCCGGAAGCAGAGGAACCCGCCACGCTGCGTTACCCCGCGTCATGCCGATATAAAGTATAGATTCCTGCGGGTTAAGAACCAGACCGTTTGGACTCGGCCCATTAGCGATCAGTCGCTCTAGCCTGCCTCCCGTGGTATATCGGTAGACTCGCCCCGTCGCTTCATGCACGCCACTCTGACCCTGATCAGTGAAGTAAATATCGCCGTTCGCCGCGAAGTGCAGGTCATTGCATCCATGGAAACCTTCCGACCACCGATGATCGATAACCGTCTCCACGGCCCCACTAATGGGATCGACACGCATGATCCCGTTTTTGTAATCGGCAACGTACAGAGAGCCATCTTTATGTACCTTGAGGCCGTTGGGCCAGCCATCATACTGGGCCACCACATCAAATTCTCCCGCCAGCGAAATTCTGAAGATTTCCCCGAACGGAATATTCACCACGTAGAGATTACCTTCCCTATCGAATGCTGGGCCTTCTAGAAAACAATCGATGTCACGTCCCGGCGCATTCGCGTTCGCCCATGCGGGACGCTGACCTGGCCGTCTTAGCCGATCGGGAACACGGGCAAACACCTCAGTCTGAATATTGACGGGCGGCGAAAAGAGGGACATTACAGCTTCCAATCCTCAAAATCTCAATTGAAAGTTTGCGGGTATGCAGGAACGCTCGTCAAATCTTCCATGTGTTTTTCGGAGGATGATATGAATATAGGCAAGGGCTGAACCCAGAGTTTAACCGACAGTCGCGTCGAGACAAACTAACTCGATTAAACTCATCCAACAAAGTGCCCTTAAGCATCTTATCTGCCGGAATATCAGTCAGAAACCTATCTTGGCGGTGACGGAGGTGTCGGGAACGGATGCGTTCACGTCCGACCCGCTTCAGGGCACAATCGTAGCCGTGATCCTGTACCTCGACGTGGACTATTTCTATAGCCTGGAGCGCCTCCACCAAGGACTTAACTTCGAGCGAGTGAGCCGAGCATCTGGTCTCGCGATGAAGCCTGGACGCGTCAGTGTGCTCTTGCTAGAACAGCCTGGCAAATTTCCCTGCTCCTAAAGGACCTCCTCTGCAACAATAAAGACCATATATCTTCCCGGACGAACCAGACACACCAACGCCTATGCGCGCTCTAGGAGCATCCACCATGTGTTCGAGACTGTCGCTGCTGTAAACGCGGTCATAACCTTGGTTCTCGAACAATTTGTCTAACAGATTCGCCTTGCCGTGCTCTTTATCAAAGCACTCCGCATGTGGCACGACCAGGTCCGGTCCGCACTCCATATCGACCACTCGGCCCCTGGAATAGCGGTCAATTAGGCCTCGTCCGCGAAATTGATCGGCTTTTAAGTTTCTTTTATGGCACTAACCGCGAGAATCTTGGAGGATCATGTCGGAGGCCTTCTCTGCGATCATAATTGTGGGTGCATTGGTATTACCCGAAGTGATAGTGGGCATTATTGAAGAGTCGATAACTCGAAGACCTTCGATCCCATGCACCCGCAGGCGGTCGTCAACCACTGCGAGAGTATCGGAGGTGGAACCCATCTTGCAGGTGCCGACGGGGTGAAAGATTGTTGTCCCTATATTTCCAGCCACACGGGCCAGTTCTTCTTCGGTTTGATATTGTGGGCCAGGCAGAAATTCTGTGGGTTGAAATCGCGCCATCGCCGGCGCACCAACAATTTGGCGGGTCAACTTAATGGCATCCGCTGCGACCTGCCGGTCCATCGGGTCGGAGAGGTAGTTCGGCTGGATCGCCGGCTGGCCACGTGGATGTGGGCTCTTGATCCGGACATACCCGCGGCTTTCAGGACGCAAATTGCAGCACGACGCCGTGAAGGCCTCGAAAGAATGCAAAGGATCCCCCAGCTTGTCGGTCGACAATGGTTGAATATGGTATTGCAAATTGGGTGTCACCTGGGCTTCATCAGATTTTGCGAAAGCGCCGAGTTGGCTTGGAGCCATGGTCATCGGGCCTCTCTTTAAGAGGAAATATTCAAGCCCCATGCCGATCCGACCCATCAAACTGTTGGCCCGCCGATTCAGGGTCCGAGTGTTGGAAACCAAAAAAACTAGGCGCATCTGCAAATGGTCCTGCAGATTTTCTCCGGTCCCAGGCAGGTCAAGCACTAAAGGGATACCGTGCTCTTGCAGCAAGTCACCAGGGCCAATTCCAGAAAGCTGTAAGAGCTGTGGAGAGTTAATTGCCCCCGAGGACAGAAGCAGTTCGCCTGCGACTGTCGCCTTCACAGGTTGATCATCATGCCAAAACGTCAAACCAGTGACTTTCTTACCTTCGAAGTGAATTCGACGCACGTGGGCGTGTGTCAACACATTGATGTTGTTGCGGTTCGCGACCGGGTGCAGAAAAGCGTCTGCCGCACTCCAACGCACTCCGCGCTTCTGGTTAACCTCGAAGTAGCCACAACCCTCGTTGTTACCCCGATTGAAATCCCTGGTGTTTGGAATACCAGTCTCGGCGGCAGCAGCGCGGAAAGCGTCGAGTATCTCCCAAGACAATCGCTGCTCCTCCACCCGCAACTCTCCGCCGGAGCCATGCATGTCGTCTTCTCCAGCGGCATGGTCCTCTGAACGCTTGAAATAGGGGAGCACATCCTTCCACCCCCAGCCTACATTCCCAAGTTGACGCCAGTGGTCATAGTCGTGGGCCTGTCCACGCATATAAATCATGCCGTTGATTGAGGAACAGCCGCCCAAGACCTTACCACGCGGATAACTCAAGGCGCGTCCGTTCAGGCCCTCGGATGGCTCGGTTTTCATGCACCAGTCGGTTCGCGAATTGTTCATGGTAAATAAATAGCCGACCGGCACTCGGATCCAGAAATAGTCGTCCCTGCCGCCCGCCTCCAGCAGCAATACTCGATTTTTTGGATCCGCTGATAGACGGTTAGCCAGCACACATCCAGCCGTCCCCGCTCCGACAACGACATAATCATAGGTTCCTAAGTCCGCCGCCACGTTCTCTGCCATCGCTGCCCCGCGTCCCATCACATCGCTCATAAGAGACATAATAGCGTTGGTTCATGAATCGCCTAGCATCAGGTGACGGTTACCAACGATCCACACCTTGCACGGGGCCACCCCTCAGGCCAATCTAGTATAAAATTTTACTTGGAAATGCCATGAACACAAAGATCTCGGCCGGGTCACCAACCTATGTCCCCGTGCGAGATAGGTGGCTGGAGCGCTATTCTGAGGAAATCCTCCAACCTGAACTTCCTATCATAGACCCTCATCATCACATCTGGGACCGGGCCGGTTGGCGATACATGATCGACGAGCTAGAAGCTGACCTTTCGAGCGGTCATAACATCGTCTCCACCGTCTTTGTCCAGTGCCACGCGATGTACCGTGCCGACGGGCCACCGGAGATGGCGCCGGTCGGCGAGACAGAGTTCGTGAACGGTGTCGCAGCGGTCGGCGCAAGCGGCCTCTACGGAGACCGGCGGATGTGCTCGGCGATTGTAGGACATGCGGACCTTCGTCTCGGTAAACGTGTAGAAGACGTGCTAGACGCCCACGTGACTGCCGGGGGGGGGCGATTTCGTGGCATCCGGCATATCTCCGCGTGGGATGCTGATGAAAGCTTGATGAACCCTAGTTACCACGTACCAAAAAACCTATTTTCCGATCCCGGCTTTCGGGAAGGCTTCGGTGTGCTTACAGAAATGGGCATGTCATTCGACGCTTGGCTGTTCCATCCCCAAATCCCCGAGCTAACCGACCTTGCGCGCGCGTTTCCTGATGCGTCATTAATCTTGGATCATTGCGGTGGACCAGTCGCCACCGGCAGTTATTCCGGTAGGAAAGACGAGGAGTTCAGGAAATGGACCGCCTCGATCAAAGACCTGTCAACTTGTCCCAATGTCACAGTTAAGGTCGGCGGGCTCGGAATGCGGATCAGTGGCTACGATTTCCACGAACACCACTTGCCGCCCAGTTCGGATCGACTTGCCGAAGCATGGAAACCTTACGTGGAAACCTGCATTGATACATTTGGTCCTGACAGATGCATGTTCGAAAGCAATTTTCCCGTAGACAAAGGCTCTTACGCTTATCCCATTTTCTGGAATGCGTGTAAAAAGCTAGCATTAGGCGCCAGCAACGAAGAGAAGACCTCCTTGTTCAGTGGCACAGCAGAGAGAGTCTACAGGATTTAATCTTAAGAAATTGGTTTATACAACGTTAACTCAGCAGGGAATTATCCGGGAAATTCTTAGTTCTGGTTAGTTACGAAGTCGGTCTATCGGGCTTCGCAAAATAAGAAACTGGATCATTCGGCGTTCAAGCTTGGACCGTCCAGCAGACCACACATTGCCGGGGTTCACCGGAAACGAGGTCATGGTCGGACTGCAGACCCTTTTTCGGCCCCCACCCCGTGGCTCCTCAGAGCAAAATTACCTCTGACGAGCGGCGCGATCGAAACAGCGCCCTTCGCTATTGGATAAGACCCTACTAAGCCCCAGATTGAGGAACGCCCCTCTTTCCACAGTCACGTGCTGTGTTTACGATACGATCCCTCAATACAAGAAACCCAACTTACCCATGACGGGGATCAAGGAAAGAGAGCCAACATGTCCGTTACCCGCATCGATAAAACCTCCCCGCCGAGCCCGATGATGAGCCGTTGTGTCATCAAGGGCGACACTGTCTATGTCGCGGGGCTGACGGCAAGTGACCGCTCGGCCGACATTAAGGGCCAGACCCAACAAATTCTGGATAAGATCGACGACTATCTGTCAAAAGCCGGCACCGACAAGTCGAAACTGCTACAGGCCAATCTCTGGATCACCGATATGACAAACTTCAGCTCCATGAACGAGGTTTGGAATGCCTGGGTTGACCCGGAAAACCCACCGGTGCGGGCCTGCGTGCGCGCCGACCTCGCAGTACCGGAGCTACTAGTTGAAATAATGGTGACAGCCCATAAGTAATTGTCAATTGGCAGATCGGCGGGTTTACCAGGCCTATCACAAACCCTGGTGAACCTGCCGCAAATATGTATTGCGTGCTTACCCGGGCAACGCCATAGAAGCAGTTTGCCAAATTCCTACATAGGCCTACCCAGGCACCCGAAAGAAACTGGACGCTGACGACACGTCGCTTATCAAGCTGTGCCGCAAGACACGTTGGGTAAAGGACGTAAAGAAGGTGCTGATGACCGCAGGTCTGCGCTATGATCTTAATGTTGAAAGCACCGAATATGTGCACGAACTCACACTAGCCATGTGGACGGTGACAATAAGGTTGCACTCGAATACGCCAAGAACGGGCCATTTGAGAAGATGATGAAGACGGCGTTGGCCCCTACAGCGGGTTCAAAGCAATGTTCGACAAAAATTCAAAGTCGGCGGGCGAAAAGCAACGCCTAATCCCTTATCACATCGCGGCGCATCCGGCACGACGGACTACCATATCATAAACCGAGCCATCCGTCCAAAGGGCAGCGGATTATGGCCGGGTCAAGCACAAACTTTCCTGCCTTAGGCCATGGCGCTCGCCTCGACCTTGTATTACAGTGCCCGCAATCACCTTCGGCTCGTGTAGCGGATGGGTATTAAGACCGTGTGACGGTCACAGACTGAGGCATATCAACTTCACAAGGCCTTTCTGGGCTATCACAGTCCCGATAATTAACCGGCCATTCGCGAGTCCTAAAACGGCATAGCCGTGTCGACTTAATCGGACCGGGAGAGAGGCCCCTAGCCACCGCTTGACAGTCGGCGACCGTGGCATGTTCGAGTCGAGAAAGCGAGAGAAACGGTACCAAATGGCGTCCACAACACTTCGTTATCACCCTTGCCGGCGAGAGCCGAAGGGAATTCAAGAAATTTGGCGCCACAAACGCTAGGCGGAGGTTAACATTGGCCCCAGGACTTTTACACCCTGGAAAACGGCACATTCGCTCTTGAATGCGCCGCGCCTCTCCAAGCAAAGTTCAAACGATCCAGTAACGAAACATCCCGACGAACAAAGTAACGATAGAAAATTCAGACCGAGGGGAACCATGCCGCAAATGTATAACGTCCTAATGTTGGGGGCTTCTTACGGCTCGCTCCTGGCAGCCAAACTGCTCCTAGCCGGTCACAATGCGAAACTCGTATGCCTGCCGGCGGAGGTCGAACTGATCAACGCTGAGGGCGCCGTCGTCAAGATGCCGATTAAGGGTCGCGAGGGATTGGTGGAACTGAAGACTATCGAAATGCCGGGGTCCATGTCCGCCGCCGGTCCCGCTGACATTGACCCCTCAAAATTCGACCTCGCCGTGCTGGCCATGCAAGAACCACAATATCGCTCCCCCGATGTCAGAGCACTACTGGAAGCGATCGCCGAAGCAAACCTACCTTGCATGTCTATAATGAACATGCCACCGCTCCCTTACTTGAAACGCATTCCCGGTTTGGATACCAACCTCTGCCGCGAGAGTTACGCCGACGCAACGGTATGGGATAAGTTCGATCCGGCTTTGATGACACTGTGTAGTCCCGATCCGCAGGCCTTCCGCCCGCCGGAGGAGAAAGTTAACGTGCTGCAGGTCCGTCTGCCGACCAATTTCAAGTCGGCAAGGTTCGAGTCTGACACACACACCGCAATCCTTAACAGACTAGAGTCCGACATCAATGCTATACGCTATGACCTTGGTGGTGAGCAGGTTGAACTGCCGGTAAAACTCAGAGTTCACGATTCGATTTTCGTTCCGATGGCCAAGTGGTGCATGTTACTGGCCGGGAACTACCGCTGTGTGATGGCTGAAGAAATGCGTTCGATTCGCGACGCGGTGCATACAAATCTTGATGAATCCAAAGCGGTTTATAATTGGGTATCTGACCTCTGCGTCTCACTGGGTGCGGACCCGGGGGACATGGTGCCTTTTGAGAAATATGCAGACGCGGCTCAATCTCTAGTGAGCCCGTCTTCAGCCGCACGTGCACTCGCCGCCGGCGCTCCGAGAATCGAACGAGTTGACCGGCTGGTTAAGTCGCTTGCCGCTCGTAAGGGCAAATCATTAGAGGCGATCAACAATACCGTAGACCTAGTTGACAATTGGCTTGAGAAGAACCGGGAAAAGGCTCTGTGAAATTTGGTATCACGACATCGAAGATCGATGAGATCGGCCTCATAACCCACGCAGAAAACCTTGGCTACGACTATTGTTGGGTAACCGACAGTCAAATGATACGGTCAAACCCGTGGGCGGTGCTCGCGTTGGCGGCTCAACAAACACAAAAAATTCGACTCGGAACAGGTGTCGCAGTGGCAGGCCTTCGGCTTGCTCCGGTAACAGCTAACGGTATCGCGACAATCAACCGACTAGCACCCGGGCGAACCTTTCTTGGCCTTGGCACCGGCAACACTGCGATGCGTGCAATGGGCCAGCCACCGATGAAACTAGGTCCCTTCCGCCAATACGTCCGTGTTGTCCAGGGATTGCTCAAGGGCGAGGAGGTAGAATATTCGCTAGATGGAGCAAGCTATCCAATTCAATTCCGGAACACTGAATTTAACTATATTGACCTCGAGCATCCGATCCCGATTCACATCAGTGGTTTTGGGCCACATACCCAGGCATTGGCCGGTGAAATCGCGGACGGCCTGATCACCGGATATCCGCGCGGCGGCTCCGTCACCCAGGCTCTTTCTAATATGCGGAAAGGGGCGGCCAAATCCGGACGCTCGTTGAAAGGTTTTGAGACCTATGCCTTGGTCAACATCCTGATGCTAGGACCAAATCAAAAGCTCACGGATGAAGATGTCATCCGGCAATGCGGGTCAGCCATCATGGCTAATATCCATTTCGTGGTCGATTGGGTGAAGGAGACTGGCAATTCACCACCCGATTTCGTGGAGCCGTTCTGGGACGAATACATGGCTTACCACGCAACCCGAGAGATCGGACGAGCACATATAAAACTGCACGAGAGCCACTACAGCTATCTTGATCCGCAGGAAGCGAAACTAATCACGCCCGATATGATCAAGGCCTTCACCATTGCCGGTCAGCCCGAGGAAATGATCGAGCAGCTGCGCGACCTAGAGGACGAGGGCCTCGGTGCGATAAATTTCATCGCCCCCCTCGAACAACAGTACCGGTTGATCGAGGATTTTGCGCGCAAGGTGATCGCGCGGATGTAGGGCTAAGACCGGTGATCAATTGAGACTCCCGAGGAACTCCAGCAAAGCCTCGTTCACCGCGTCTGGAGCTTCCTGCTGCACACAATGCCCTATACCATTGATAATCTCGCCAACCCGCAAGTCGGTGCTGTTACCGAGTACGTCAGCATAGATGTCGAGCCCGGAACGAAAAGAACGGACGACATTTTTGGATCCAGCGACGAAACAACTCGGCTGAATGATTGATTTCACGCCCATTCCAGAAAGGGCTTCGAAGTCACGCACCTGGTTACGATAACGGTTGACAGGACCACGAAACCCACCCGCCTCAAAATTAGCGGCGAAATAGTCAAGATCATTATCTGTTATCCAGGGTGGGAACGATTCCGGATCCTCGAGAGAGTGGAGAATGTCACCACCTTCTGGGCGTGCTAACCATCTGGCGAGCGATTGCGCATCACCCGAAAGAGAGTAGTAGATTTTGCGCAGGGCTATGCGGATATTTACCTCAATTTCGGCTTCAACCACGCCTTCCTCTTGAAAATAGAGCTGATAGAAGAATCTGCCCTTATAAAGTCTTCGCCAGATCTCGATCTGTGGCACTGACGTTCGGCCGCGATAGGGTACGCTTAGCCCTGCGACAGCCCTTACCGTTCCGGGTGCAGGGCGGCTGTATTCCAACAGATCGGCGCACCCCAGTCTGGCCGATCAGGATCGCCTGATCTTCGGCAAAATGGTCTATTAGCCCCACCAAATCAGCTATGATCGAAACCATATCATACTCTTCCACTTCATGTGGCTTATCACTAACGCCATAACCTCGCACGTTAGGGGCAACAACCCGGAATCCAGCGGCTGAGAGCGGTTTAATTTGGTGATGCCATGAATACCAAATTTCCGGAAAGCCATGCACCAGGATCACCAATGATTATCGCCTTCGACGGTGGCACGAAGCGTTATCCCATTGGTTTCTAACAACTGGAGATCAAACTGGTCGGGCATCGAAATTCTCCAATTTCAAATGCAACAGCCTGGTGGTCCAAGGATCCGATTCGCCAAATTTTTTGCATCCTCCGCAACGCCATAAATGATCCCAGACTTCCGCTTATGCATCCAATTCAGCCCCAGGAAATGCAACCCGGGAATACTTGTGCTGCCCCGATCCGTTACCGGATATCCAAAATTGTCGAACACTGGATAAGCAATCCAAGAAAAATCAAACTCAAAGCCAATTGCCAAAATGATGGTTGAAATCGACCTTGCCCGAAGATCAAGCGATGTGATGGTTAACGGCTTCGTAATAGAAAGGGACGGCTCTCCAAACATTTCCGTTGCCGTTGGGCTAGGAGCCGATTGCCCTGTCGCTTCAATGTGCTTATCAACAGACGCTCTAAAATCTGCTGCGTATTGGTCAGAGAACACCAGAGAATCATTCAAATCGTCTCGGAAATTCAAGATGCCGTCACAGCCGCCATCGAGCCTACCTAGAAGATTCACGCCGTCGGCGCGAAGTTCATGCAACGAAAGAGTTCGGCCGCCTTGCGCGCCAGTCAAGTGCGGGTCACCGCGGAATCTCAGACCTGGATGCTCGAGTTTGTCGGGGGTTCGGTCCAACCAGCCCATGTCACGTTGCCAGAGTATGCAGTCCTGGCCACGATAGCGTCTTGGTAATCGCCCGGATCGGCCAACGCTCAAGAATACTGCAAAGCCCGCTGCGTTCAGTTCCTCCGCGATCTGGCACCCTGTCTGCCCACCACCAAGGATTAAAACCCCGCCCTCAGGTATTAACGTAGGGTTTCGATAGTCGCTCGCCGGAATCTGGAGAACTTGGTCAGCTGCCTTAGCGAGGCCGGGCAATAGGCGAGCTGTCTGATATGTTGCGGTAGCAACCACCACGTGATTGGCCCGAAAATCGCCGCGGTCCGTCTCGATAACGAACCCACTTTGATCCCCCAGAACTTTGAGCGCTCGCGTATAGTCTCGAATTGGAGCATCAAAACCGTTGGCCCAGCTCGTCAAATGGTCAACAAACTGATTACGGGAGAGAAAGCCTCCGAGATCGTTGGCCTGGTATTCGGCGCCCGGAAGGGTGATAGTCCAGTTGGGAGTAACCAGGCAGAATGAGTCCCAACGATCCTCGCACCAGGCGTTTGCAACTCGCCCCTGTTCAAGTACCACGTGATCGACAGCTTTGCGGCACAGATGATGGCTCAGCGCCAATCCCGCTTGTCCGGCTCCGATGATAACAACCTCATGTCGGTTAACCATTACTCCTCAGAAGCAAACTGAACCACGTCCAGTGGCGGCGGCGCCAAACCCGCATGGCTCAGCATATGGTGGGTCTGTCCGCGGTGGTGAATCTGGTGTTGGAACAAGTTGGTAAGACAGCTTCGAAGCGGAAGACTGAAATACTCCCCTGTCTCCACCGTATCAAAGGACAACGTTCCGTCTAGTTTGGCCGGATCCATCGCCTCACAGAAAGCGACATACCAGTCGTCCTGGGCGAACTGAGCATCACGTAGCTCCTCGAAATCGAAGTGCAAGATTTCGTCAAGGCGTGAGAATCTTGTTGGTTTTTTTTCCAGTCGCTCACGGTAGATCAGGTCCGCCAGGAGCAGGTGATTCAACGTACCGAGAACCGACTTGAAAAATCCACGACGATCCTCCGTGAGTTTATCGGGTGTTAATTCACCAGCTACTGCATAGATTCTCTTGTTGGCCCAGGCGTTGTAGTGGGCTGCCGTTGGCAGATCCAGAAGCATTGTATCCTCCCCTCGCTCGGTTGCTTGGCACACCAAATCATCACGGAAGGAGTATGACACTCAATCCAATGACGGACGGCACAAATGCCAATCAGTAATCTGTTGATAGGCATGTCCGACACGGAGCAACAACGGCTCGTCCCACCAGGCGGCCTCGAGCTGGAGACCGATCGGCAGACCGTCACCTGAGAACCCGCAGGGAACTGATAATCCCGGCAACTGTCCAAAGGCTCCCGCATAGGTATTCCGTGTGGCGTCCCGTGTCGCCTCGAGGAGAGACTTGTCCTCCTCTATCGGTGGGACAAGGGTGGGCAAGGTAGGAGACAGGAGAATGTCAATCCTTTCAAACAAACGCGCCAAGTCGCTTTTCCAGGCCTCCCGAGCACGCATCGCATTAGCATAGTCGACAGCAGTGAAGTTAAGCCCCGTGGTCATCCGGTCGTAAACAGGTCTTGAGAATTTATCGGGTGTTTCGCGCAAGCGCTCTGCGTGAAATGCGCAGGCATCCGAGAAGATCATAACCGTTGCCCAATGCTGCATGTCGTTAGCGCCTGGTACGTCCACTTCTATCGTTAAAGCGCCAAGGTCCGTCAAGGTTTGTATGGCGTCGAGGACTGCGCCCTCAACATCTGGATTCAGATTCTCAAGGTAGAAATTTCTTGGAATACCAATTCGAACACCGGCTATCCCGTCGTTGAGGGAAGGCAAGAAGTTGCCCAGAGGCTTATCAACAGAGTATGGATCACGTGGGTCCAGACCAGCTATCACCGCAAATATTCGGGCCACGTCAGCAGCCGAGCGCGCCATAGGGCCGATCGTATCAAAACTCGGACTGACAGGAGTGGAGCCATGATTTGGCACCCGGCCATGCGACGGACGCAGGCCGGTAACACCATTGATAGAAGCTGGCAAGCGAACTGAGCCGCCAGTATCAGAGCCGAGCGCTCCAACACACATGCCAGCCGCGACCGCAGCTCCAGAGCCGCCACTGGAACCACCGGGTACGCGCGTTGTGTTCCATGGGTTACGACAAGGTGGCGAAACCGTGTTATCTGAACGGATACCGAAGGCAAATTCGTGCAAAGTCGCCTTGCCAACCATGACTGCACCCGCACGCGCCAGCCGGTCAACCACTGGCGCATTTTCATTGGGGACGTGGTCGGTGTAGAAGACGGAGCCAGCAGTAGTCCTAACCCCAGCTGTCTCGATGTTGTCCTTGATAGCGATTGGCATACCATGCAGTAGACCGAGCCAACGACCTTCGGCAGCGGCCGCATCCGCGCCCTCGGCTTTTTGTAGGGCTTCTTCGGCCGTCACCGTGATCATGGAGTGGATCTTGTCCTCGTGTGCTGCGATCGCCTCGAGGCAAAGTTGGGTGGCGTCTCTTGAATTCGTGACTGTCTTCATATCCTGCTCCCTCCTAGACCGTGTCCTCTGGACCCGCAATGTTAGGCTCCTTCAAGAATTGGGTTGGGATTGCCACAAAAATCGGGATCACCGCCAAGATGTAAAGCATTTGGTTGTAATTGCCGAAAAGATCGAAGGCGATACCGAGCGGTAATGGGCCAATCGAGGCACCAACAACGCCAATCATCTGTCCCGTGCCCTGAATCGATCCTAAATGTTTGCGTCCAAAATATCTCGGCCAGAGATAACCGAATAGCGTCATACTGATCGCATTATTGATACCAAAAATCACCCCGTACAGTATGGCGGTCGGCAAGTCACACACGAACGTGACACTGAACAAAGATCCACAAAGAACAAACAACGCAACCCCGAACATGCGATGAGTGGGCAGCCGATCAAGACCGCGACCAAAAATCGGTTGGCTCACTACTGCAACCAGGGCGGAAAGCGCGAACATCCCCGCGGCGATGTTCGGACTCAAACCTTGGTGCTCGAAAATCGAGACCTGAAAGAAGTGCAAAGTGGTAATCAGCATCGACATAGTGAACAGACCCGAGGCGACAATGTAAAAGGTTGGCGTGCGCAATGCCTGTGCGAGCGTCAGACCAAAATCCGCCGAGTGCCTTTGGTCAACGGCTGTTTCTGGCTCGTCCGCAGCTGCTCCGTCCGATCTGAGACCCAATGCTTCGGGCGCGTTGTGCAGCAGTAGGACGACGAGTGGAAGCATCAGACCCCAGGTTGACACTCCGAGCCAAAACCAGGCCTTGCGCCATCCGACATTATCGATAAGCCACTGGCTGGCGACTGGATGGATCGCCATGGAAACTGCGAAACCGAGGAGCATTACACCCATTGCGAAACCGCGTTTACGGGAAAACCAGTGGGAGATCACATTGGCACAATTGAGCATCAGGGAACCTTGAGCGAGGAACCTGACTCCACAAAAGCCAACCCCGAGCCAGATCAGACTGGGAACCAAACCAAAGAAGATGCACATGAAACCAAGCAAAGTAATGACAACTAGCATCATCATGACCACGCCGTTGCGGTCGACCAGGCGCCCCATCATCGGCAGACCAAATGCCGCGATCAAAGTCGCGAGACCGTAGGCCGAGGTGATTTCGGTTGCCCCTATCCCGAGGTCCTGGGAGATGGGGCCAATAAAAACGCTGAACGTATGAGATTGTCCAGGTCCACTCGCGAAAATCCCCGCCCCGGCAACCCAGAGAATCACCCAGCCGTAGAAAGTTCGCCGGCTTACATGTTCAACAATGCCATGACGAATTCGAG
>PBMU01000092.1 GCA_002722775.1 Rhodospirillaceae bacterium | reverse complement strand
GCTAAAATATAAAGGCTTTGACCAATTATTTTTGCAGTCCCGGATGCTAAATTGGTTCGCTGAGGAAGGTATCACCGCTGACCGTTTGCGCATGGAGGCGGGTGGAAATCAACAGGAAATGGTCGAAACCTACAATTGTGTGGACTTGGTTTTAGATACCTGGCCGTATTCAGGAGGCGCGACGACCTGCGAGGCTCTGGCTATGGGGGTGCCGGTGATCACGCTCACCGGAAATAGTGTTGCGGGTCGCCACGCAACCAGCCATCTCGCCAATGCTGGTTTTCCAGAACTGGCGGTGCCCGACGAGGGCGGTTTTGTCGCATTGGCGACCGCGCTTGCTGGGGACCCGGAGCATTTAGCTAGTCTTTCTTGTGCTGTCCTCGAGCGGGTACCTTTGTCGCCACATCGTGATCATTCTCGGTTTGCGCGGGATTTCGTCGCGGGTGTACGTGGAGTGGTAAAGAAGCGCACATAGAGGTAAGGCCTGGCTCTGAATAGTGGCGAGTCGTCGCTCGAACAAACAATGGGGTTGGGCTTAAAAATCGACTTTGTGGTTACGCTGTCTCTTCGCGCGTGTTTCAGCTCTGGGCAGAGCGACGCAACCTCAATGTCGACCAACCTTTTTTTGGTTTCCTGTGGCCCATTTGTGGTGCCGAATCCGATGTGTTGGGTATATGGCAAGTGCTTTTTGTTCTGGAAAGAGGCGTAGATGGAACGGAATTGGATGAGTGGTTAAGGGGCTGTCTACCGAAAGAGAATTGTTTAAGAATATTATGTACCGTCATTTTAGTTGGGAAATGTACCCATGGCTGGTTTAAGGTTCGGTCCAGCGGCAATGTAATCGCCCGAACCTCCTTCCATAAGATACACTCTTACTAATTTGAAGCAGTTAACGGCGAATGCAACAACCGTGCGAGCGACGGAAGAGCGAGCTAGACAAGGGCTCGCAAATGTAGAAGCCTTGTTGGGTTGTCTTCTATGCCGACAATACCGTTTCATAGATTTAGCTCGGCCTTAACACCCTAAAACATAGATCACAGTCGTGGAGGGGGCGAAGGCCTTTAAGCCATGATTGTATTTTGTTGTAGGTCGATGCTGGAACGCGGCTGACCAGCCTCGGTTGAGCCCCAGAAGACCCCGAAACTCTTGGGCAAGGCGCGGTTACGCTCAGGCGTCAACCATAAGCGCAGCAGTAACCGTTGTTGGCCCCCTTCCACGGCGTCTTCGAAGGGGGTTCGCCCATGGAAGACTACGTGATTGTTGATTAACTGGATGTCACCCTCATCGAAAGGGGCCTTGATACAATGTCGTTCCGCGAGTTCGGCTAGAAGGTCAAGGGCGTCGGTTTGAGCGCCGGTGAGCCCCGGGATATAGTCAAGTTCTTGAGCCTGCTCGACGAACGTGCGGCAGTACTGACACGACAGTTTTCCGTTGTGCACGCCGAAGATCGGCATAGCGTAAGTCACAATATCGCCTTCGGCCCGGTCCGTGTTTGGCAAAAAACGATGGTACGGTTTGCATAGCAGTGCGTGTAGATCCGGACGTTGCCGCCGGATCTCGTTGTATAGGAACGCAGTGCTCACCACTTTACTCTCGCCGCCAGCGAGCCCATTTCGGACGCAGAGCAACGAGATCAAATCTGAACCATCGCTGTGAAAACGCAAAGGGCCATTTGAACGTGCGCGAGACCGTGAAGACAGGATCCCAAGGGTGTTGTTGGACTTAGAACGATGTGCCGCGATCTCGTTCCCTATCTCCGGATTGTCACGGGTCTCATCTCGAACTTCGCCTATCATCTCGCCAGCAATCGATTGTGGAACGGGTGTGCCTAGATGCAGCCCCAGGCCCCAAAAGACCAAACGCTGTTCCTCAGGCAGAAAACTGCGCACTGGGAGACCTTTTATCCGTATGACGCCAAGGCCGTTCTCGAGCTCTTCTCGGAGTTCGGTGAAGAAGTCCTCCAGCGAGTTTAAGGGGAAGTCGGACTTAGTCATGTTTTCAACGGTGACACGCGCTGCCTGTATGGCTTAGAGGTTCGCTTTGAAGATCCGTTCCGAGCCCTTTGGCCAGGTCCACACCCAAGCGTTGGAACGAGCCAACTCCCAGCCATCCCAGACGCAGTCGCCAATTATCTCTGGGTGGATTTGCGCGACCATTTTGGGCCTCTCGAATGTGTTATCCAAATCCTATTCTGCTGGAGATACCTAGCAGGGCGTGTGACCTGGTTTCATCAACGAAATGGCATCAGAAACCGTTTCTGTGGGCCGATGTCGAGCAATCGTTGGGCGTGGTCGACTGGTGTGCGGGTATTGGTGGACCCGTCGAAAAGCCAGTCTCGGTAGTTTGCCACCCGCATCGCATTAAGAAAGGCTTGGCACTTGGCTCCCCGGTTTATTTTCTGGATCCGTTCAAGTTGAGAGAACGTGACCCCAGTGACTGCTATCATTTTTACCAACCCGCGGGGATCGCGATGGAAAGTCAAGTTATTGAGATAGGGAAACTGTGCCTCGGCGAGCAGAGAGAGCGTATTATTGTCGTACGTCCAGCAGCCTATATGGGTCCATTGCCGATGGAGTAGACGCAAAATCTGCTTTCGGTCGCGTGTATGGATAGCTCCGCGGTGTCCCACTCGTACCTCGACCCTAGAGTCGAAACTACCTGCAAGATCCGCGTGCCGTGCGCCGCTCTTTGCGGCCGATGCGATGGTTTGGAGTTGGCTAATTATTGAATGGGGGTCAAGAGCTAAATTCGCCCGTTTTTCTTTGATGGAAACTGTGCCCGCGAGTACAGGCAGGTCGAGGCGAAGACGTTGCCAAGCTCGGTCGAGTTCGGTAGCGAGAACACTGCCTGTGTCCATGCAGCCATGATCGCGCTTTCCGGCGTGACGCGAAAGCAACCCCGTCTTGGCGATGGTGATATAAGTGGCTAGGGCCGCATCGAGTTTGGAAAGTACAACACGCAGGTCACGGTACAGGCTGATACAGCGTGCGCCCGCTGATTTAAATTTATCCACACCATTAGAAACACGGGAGAGCCGAGAAACCGACATCCCGTCAAACCCTTGTATAGTCATCGCTGCCTTGGTTAGCAACGCGGTGTCCACGAATTGGTGGCCGGACGACTTTCCCAGTGTTTGGAGACGCGAAGCAATTTCCACTGGGCCAGGCAGTGTGGCACTACCGAGACTGGAGCCCACTTCCGAAACGTTGGTATTAAGATCGACCAATTCCGGAAACAGGACCGTCCGGGCGATGTCAGTCTTTATAGAGATACGGAACCGCCTGATTCCTTCTGAGATAGCGTCGATTGTCACCGTTGGCCGGCCTTCCGGGATCGTCAATACCGTATCGGCGACGGCTTCATCCTTTGGCCAATAATGCAACAATCTTGGCCACATATGGAGGGCAAATCCATCCAACTGAGCGAGGATATACGCACTTTTCCCTTGGCCAAGAAATTGGTCTGCCCATGGCAAAACGCGTTCAGAGGTGCGACTGACAGAAATCGCGATGTTAACCTGGGCGGCGCCATCCGTCTTGACAATCCCAAGTGCCGTCGTGCCGGTATTTGGTAGAATGGTCGCTGAGCCGGCTAAGTTCGCCCAAATCTCGGCGGCGAAACGACGTTCACCAAGGAAACTGCAACATGCTTTCAGGAAACCCCTTGGTGGCCGATGATCATCCGTGACAGTGGCAATGATGCTCGAGTAGCAGTCTGAAAACACTTCGTCTTTGGATGGGCAGGCAAGAGTGTCGAGGTCTTGTTCGACCATGCGCAGTTCGAACATTCCAGGGCTGCGCGCGAGGCACGTTAACATCACCGCAGGAAGTCCGATGACCAAAATGATTAAAATTGAGATAAAGAAAACCCACCGGCGTCTGAGCTGTTGCAGCTCCGGTGATTTCTGGACCTTTGCCGAAGGCCCTTGTTTTTCACGTTCTGTCTGTACCATGCCCGATCCGTTCCGGCTCGGTGCTCAGACGGCCTAGTTTAGCGGACTTTATAGGTAGAATCGACCCCACCAATGAAAATACATCGTTTGGCCTGGTTCTAAGTGGCTTAAGCGACGGCTTTTCCTTGCCGGGTGAGTTGGTCTAGTCCTTGGTTGAGGGCTTTGGTATAGCGGTCGAACAATTCGTCAATCTCACCCTCTGTGATCACAAGCGGTGGGCAAAAACACATGGAATCTCCGACCGGACGGGTGATAAGGCCGTGTTCGAGGCAGTAGTTGCTGATCATCCCGCCAACCCCGTCGGACGTTTCGAAGGCTTCTTTAGTACCCTTGTCCTTGACCAATTCATTAGCCCCGACCAGACCTACTCCGCGTACTTCGCCGACCAACGGATGGTCCGCGAAGCCCGTGAGGCGTTCCTGGAATCTCGGAACTATAGAGCGCACATGATCAAGAATTTCCTCTTCCTCGTATATCTTCAGCGTCTCGAGTGCCACGGCCGCTGCTACCGGATGGCCGGAATAGGTATAGCCATGGCCGAAAACACCCAGCCTGGCGCTGGCGTCAGCGATCGCTTGATAGACGTCGTCACTGACCATGGTCGCCGAGATAGGAAGATAGCTGGAGGATAGCGCTTTGGCACAGACTAGCAGGTCTGGTTCGATCCCGTAGGTCTGCGAAGCCCAGAAGTTACCAGTCCGACAGAAACCGCAGATCACCTCATCGGCGACGAACAACACGTCATGCTTCCTCAGCACGGCCTGGATTTTTTGAAAATAGGTTTTCGGCGGGGTGATCACGCCACCCGCACCCATAACCGGCTCGGCGAAGAACGCGGCTACAGTGTCTGGGCCTTCATCCTGGATCAACTTGTCCAGGCTATCAGCCATGCGGGTCGCGAAATCTTCTTCGCTTTCGCCGTCCTCACCAAAGCGATAGTAGTGTGGATTCTCTGTATGGATGAATCGGTCAAGTGGCGCGTCGAACCCCGCGTGATTCATCGACCGACCGGTTAGACTTGCCGCTGCAAGCGTGATGCCGTGATAGCCGTTCACTCGTCCAATGATCTTCTTCTTTTGATGCCGCCCTCGGGCGTTGTTGTAGTACCAAATAATCTTGATCGCGGTGTCGTTGGCCTCGGAGCCCGAATTATTGAAGAACACCTTGGAGACCGAAGTTGGCGCGAGACCCATCAGTTTCTCGGCCAAGTCGATTCCGGGCAAATGCGACTTCTGTGCGAACTGATGGTAGTAAGGCAACGTTTCCATCTGCTTGGTTGCGGCCGCCACCAGGCGTTTGTGATGGAACCCGAGCGACGTAGACCAAAGTCCTGCCATGCCCTCGATGTACTTTTTCCCGTTGTTGTCCCAGACATGCACCCCGTCGCCGCGTTCGATAATCATCGGGCCTTGTTCTTCGTGCTGCCGGAAGTTCGTGTAGGGATGAAGAAGATACGCGACGTCCCGCGCTTCAGGGGAGTTGGGTTGCAGGGTCATGGGTTGTCTCCAAATTTCGAGCGACAAGTGTCAACTGCCGTAACGGTAATCTAAAAGAGCATATGACTTTATCGCCCCTTCGAAAGAGGCTGATGTGAAGAACACATTACTGCTTATTATAGTTATATCGAATTATAGTTATATCGAAATTGTCCCGCTAGTCCAAGATTCCGCCAGCGACCGCTAAGTCGCTATCCACACTCAAGATCTCGACGAGTGCGATGACTTCGGCTTCCTCATCTTCAACCTAGTTGTAGGGTAAGGCGTCATCTGCATCATATATCCACTCTTCCGATCCCCGGTCTTGGCACTTGGCCTCGGCCACCTCCCATCTCGAAAATTTTTTCCAAGCGCGCGGCCGACTATTCCTCTATATCCCGCAGGGTGTGATCGTCGAGTTGGAGAAACAAGACTTCGGAAATGAGCAAATCGCGTTTCATGTTGATGCAAGATACATGTTCGACGGCCGAGTGTGTGGCAAGCTGATGGTATCCCTAATCGACAATGCGTAGGCCCCCGATTTCCGGTGCGCCCTGTACTATGGGCGCTGGCCTACGCGGTCGATCGGTATCAGGAACCAAAGAAAGCTGAGCACCTGCAATGCGAGGACGGCGCCGAAGGAGGCAGCAAATGCTTCCGGTGGATGTTGCCCGGCTGCGTTTGCCACCCAAAGGTCCAGTATTTCTCCCATGAGGTATTGCATCAAAAAGATGCCGGCGAAAATGAGCATATTCATTGCTGTGATTGAACGCCCCGCAAGTTCGGGCGGGAAATGGCGTGTAATATGAGCGAAGGTAATCATCGCGATATTGGAGAACATACCGAACCCAATCCAGGGCCATATTGCCGTCGATTGAACCTCGAAGACGAGAAGAGCCTGAAACACCATGAAGAACGCGGCCGCGACGGCAAAACTAGTTACAATATGTACGCCCCGCCGCTCTAGCCAGGCTGCGGCTATGCCCATCATCACCGAGCCACCAGCGAGTGCGAGTGCCAGGAATAGCAGCGTATTAGCTGTTTCGATTCGGTCGAAGCCAGCGACGCTGGAGAGCCAGGGACCCGCCCAAAGGCCCTGGATCGACATGTTGGCAGCCATACCGGTTACAGTAAGTGGGGCGATCCGCCAGAAACTCATGTCGCTATAAATCCTGGTTAGTTCGCGAACCTGTTTCATAAAACTGTGATTGGATCCGCCGCCACCGCGTTCCGGCACGACCAGGAAAATCAACAGTGCGGTGCCCAGAGTGGCGCCGGATAGCACGAGAAAGATCTCGCGCCAATCCATGAAGCCGAGAGCCGCTTCCATCGGCGCCGTGGCACTGGCGGCTCCAAGACCGCCGACAGCAAGCATGCAGCCGTTGACAACGGGCCAGTGTCGATCGTCGAACCACTGGGTCCCGGCTTTAATCGAGGCCATGAGGCAACCCGCCACACCAAGTCCGATCAGTCCTCGTGCCGTCGCCAGGACCAGAATATCCTCGCCGATCGAAAAGAGCACGGAACCGCTCGCTGCGAACATAAGTAAGACGAACTGGACTCGGCGTGGACCATACCTGTCAAGCAGAACCCCAAGTGGCAGTTGGAATGCTGCGAAGGTAAAGAAATACATCGCAGTCAAAAGGCCCAGATCACCCCCATCGAGTTCCAACTCGGAGGTGAGTTGGGGGGCGATGATCGCGTTCGTTGACCGGAAGAAATAAGAAAAATAATAGCCAGCAGCAAACGGCAAAAACACCATGGACACGGTCTTGACAAGCCGGGCCTTTGCGACCGCTGCGTTGGGGTCGGGAGCCATAGCGGTTGCGGTTTCTGTTCGCTGCGCTGGTGCGGACCAGTGCTGCCGCGCGAAGGCTATGAAGGCGGTCGCATACACTTGAACGGATTGTCCGGTTGCATGATGCTGGATATGACAATTAAGCCGATCGCGCTACTCGAAGATGAAATCGCCTAACTCGTTTAAGGTCGTTGCAACGGAATTGCTAGGCAAAGTGTCGGAAATGTTGATGTTATTGGAGTTCGTGAACAGCGATTGAGTGATATCGGAAACCGATACACCAGCCAATGTGATGGCGGCCCCATCGGAAAGTGTGAGTATTGTGTTTGTCCCGACCTGGGTCGCCGTGACTTCACCTGATACGGTGATTCGGTCGCAAGACATATCGAAGTCGCCGATCAAGTCAGCGCCGACCGCTCCGTCGAACACGAAAACGTCGTTGCCGAGGCCACCCAAAAGCGTGTCATTGCCGGTTGCACCGCCGTTGATTATGTCCGCCCCCCGATTGCCGAACAACAAGTCGTTTCCGCCCTCTCCATTCAGCGTGTCGTTTCCCTGGCCACCGTACAGAATATCGTCTGCATTTCCCCCAACCAGTACGTCGGCGGCAAGGTTACCGTAAAGCAAGTCAGTCCCGTTTCCACCGGAAACGAAATCGGAGCCCTGACCTCCAAACACGGTGTCGTTGCCATTACCGCCAACCAGGCTGTCGTCTTGCTGATTACCATATAAGAGGTCACCGCCGTTGTTGCCTCTAATAGTGTCGGCCCCACGGCCTCCTGAAACCAGATCACTGGTGCCGCTACCTTGGATAGAGTCGGCACCGTCACCGCCGAACACCATGATCAGTGGCTGGACGACGGCATACCCTGTCTCACCCAAACTTCGGTTGATCCAGGAGGCCTCGATGTCGAAATCGAACATGTCAAGCTCCGGATGAATTGATCACTTGTAGTTGTACTTCTAAACGATCTCGTTGGATGAGATTTTGTGACCGCTGTCGAACTATGAACGCAACTTCGACAAGGCCCCTTCGACTAACTGCCGACGCGGTAGCACTACCATATCGCAGCAGTCCTCGTCGCTCGCAGAATTTTCGATTCGACAGTGTTTGCCCAGGCTCGCGGGGGTGGGAGCCTTCGGGATGATTAAACTGGCCCTGACTGACGACTTGTTGAAGAACAAACTCGTCATGCGTCATGGCATAAGCGTCGATCGTGGAACGGGCTTTCGCTTTGGTGCCATTCGTTCCATAGGTAACCGTCTGAAGTTCCAGAAATGCTTCACTTCTGCAGCTTCGGCTGATAGTACTCCGCCTCCGTCATGAACAGGCGCGGCACGGCGTCACGTTAAACCGGAGGACACGGTCATGGCTACAACCTGGAACCCTGCTTCCTGGCGTGCGTTCCCAATTCTTCAGGTCCCAGATTATCCTGACGCCACGCATTTGGCGTCCACCGAGTCCGAGCTTGCGAGCTATCCGCCTCTGGTATTTGTTGGAGAGGCGCAGCGCCTGAAATCGGCGCTTGGCCGTGTTGCGGCGGGTAGGGCCTTCCTGCTACAAGGCGGCGATTGTGCTGAGAGTTTTGCAGAGTTCTCGCCGAACAACATCCGCGACACCTTCCGTGTATTGCTCCAAATGGCCGTCGTGTTGACCTTTGGGGGTGGGGTGCCGATTGTGAAGGTTGGTCGGCTTGCGGGACAGTTCGCTAAGCCGCGGTCGAGCTCAGTTGAGACACAGGGTGACATCGAGTTGCCAAGTTACCGAGGTGACATCATCAACGGTATTGATTTTTCCAAGACTTCGCGCGTGCCAGACCCGGATCGTCTTTTGAAGGCATACAATCAGGCGGCATCGACCTTGAACCTGCTGCGCGCCTTTGCCCAAGGAGGGTTCGCGAATCTTGACGAGATCCATCGTTGGACGTTGAGTTTTATCTCTAACTCGCCTCAGGGTGAGAGGTTCGAGGAACTGGCAGTTCGTATCGATGAGAGTCTGAGGTTCATGCGGGCTTGCGGGGTGACCCCTGAATCGACCCAACAGCTAAGAGAAACCGACTTTTACACCTCGCACGAGTCCCTGCTTCTTGGATACGAACAGGCCATGACCCGCCAGGACACGATCACCGACGACAAAGGCTGGTATAGCACGTCTGCGCACATGGTCTGGATCGGAGACCGCACCCGCCAGCCGGACGGCGCCCATGTTGAATACATGCGGGGGATTCGCAACCCGATTGGAATGAAGTGCGGGCCGAGCCTTGATCCCGACGAACTGATTCACCTTATCGATATTCTCAATCCCCACAACGATCCCGGTCGGCTTACCCTTATCTGCCGGATGGGGGCTGACAAGGCCGAGGAATATCTGCCCCCGTTGATCCGAGCAGTCGAACGAGAGGGACGCACAGTGGTCTGGTCCTGCGACCCGATGCATGGCAACACCATTACCTCCTCTACTGGGTACAAAACACGTCCCGTGGACCGGATTCTCTCGGAGGTTCGGACCTTTTTCGATGTGCATCGGGCTGAGGGAACCTATGCTGGCGGTGTGCATTTTGAGATGACTGGCCAGGATGTGACAGAGTGCATTGGTGGTGCCCAGGAAATCAGCGAAACTGCACTGGCGGACCGCTATCACACCCATTGTGATCCACGCCTTAACGCCTCACAGTCGCTTGAATTGGCTTTTTTGATATCTGACATACTTAAAGTACATCGCAAGGAGGCGACTATTCCGGCGATGGCGGTCGCGTCTTGACCAAGCGGACTGGCGACGTCAGAAAGGTAGGAGAATAGTTAAAAAAGAGGGATTTGCGACTGGTCTAGCCCATGAATGGAGGGGAACCCATAGCTGATTCAGATGTAGAAGACGGTCCGACCCAGGTCGAGCCACGCACCGTCACGCATCCGGATGATGTATCGTTGCCACGATATGTAGATAAGTATTTTCTGCGCACTAAGGACATTGTTGGAAGTTTCGGTGACCGGCAGGTCACCTACGCCGTGTTCATGCGTCGGCCGGTTACTTGTGCCCCAAGGCTCGCGATCGAGTGGTTGGAGCGTATGACCCTAAAAAGGAATGCGCCCATCAAAATCGACCTATGTCATCGCGAAGGAGCGTGGGTCGGAGCTGGTGAACCAATCGTTTATGTCACCGGCTCGTTGTTTCACTTGATCGATCTTGAGACCCAGTTTCTCCAGAAATTTGGATCAGCCTGTGCCGCCGCCTACAACGCCTATATCATGTGTGTCGAATTGCCGGAGACTGCCTTTCTGGCCATGGACGCGCGCCATTGCGCAGGCACGGACATGGCGGAACTTATGGCCTATGGCGCCAGCGTCGGGTCGGCCAAAGCCAGAAAAAAGGTTGGCGCTGTCGGCTTCATTGGCAATGCCACCGACGAGACGGCACATTTCTTCGGCAAATCACGTGGTTTCGGTACGATGCCGCATGCCCTGATCGGTTATGCAGGTTCGACGCTGCGTGCAGCTGAGATGTTCCATGAGACCCATCCGGACGAGAACCTTACGGTTCTAGTTGATTATTTCGGAGAGGAAATCACAGATTCGCTGGCAGTCTGCGAACGTTTTCCCGGTCTCGTAGCTTCAGGGAGAATGGCGCTGCGTCTGGATACCCACGGTGGCCGGTTCGTCGAGGGGTTGGATACTGCGGCCTCTTATTCGGTTCTAGAACGCAACGCGTCGCAGGCTATTCGGGGTTATCGTACGGAGACCGAATTGCGTCACTTGATCGGTACAGGTGTCTCTGCGGCCGCGATCTGGCATTTGCGCGAGGCACTCAACCGGGCTGGCTTCTCCAACGCTAAGATCGTCGGGTCAGGCGGTTTCTCCCCAGAGAAATGCCGGGTGATGGCTCTTGCTGACGCCCCGGTCGATGTCGTCGGTACCGGCTCCTATCTGCCGGAAAATTGGAGTGAGACCTATGCGACTGCCGACATCATCGACTATAATGGAGAGGCTAGAGTCAAGGTTGGCAGAGAATTTCTTTTGAGGAAATGAGAAATGTATGACAGAAAAGGTTCTTCTCATTGTTCGTTAAAAAAATTCTGTTCCAGACCATATAGGCACACTGTTCGCTGAGCGGGGTTACAGGTTTGACCGGAGATGCCCGTGTCAAGGCGACAACCTGCCTGCGCGGCCAGCGGACTACGCGGCCGTCGCGATGTTCGGGGGGCCAATGAGCGCTAATGACTGTTCGGTAGAGGGTATCCGAGCGGAACTGGACTTCCTGCCTAAGGTTCTTGATGCCAAAGTGCCATTTCTTGGCCTCTGTCTCGGGGGCCAGATATTGGCTCGTGTTCTGGGAGGCAAAGTGGGGCCGCACGGCGACGGCCAAGTTGAATGAGGCTTTACTCGGATCTATCCTACCGAGGTAGGCAGAGACTGGTTCGTCGAATCCGACGTCTTTTATCAATGGCATAGGGAGGGTTTCATTGTCCCGGATATGGCGACGGTGCTGGCCACCGGTGATGTTTATCCTCACCAGGCCTTCGTCTATGGAGAGAATGCTATCGGCACCCAGTTTCACCCCGAAATTACCCGCGAGATGATCGACCGCTGGACGATGCACGGCGCACACCGGCTTGGTCGCCCGGGCGCCCAACCACGCGAGGCACATGTCAAAGGCTGGGAGATTTTCAATCAGCAGATCGACCGCTGGTGTTGTGCCCTGCTCGACCGCTTTGGCCTCCTAGGCACGACAAAGCTCACAGAGGGCGCAGATTAAGCAATAGTCTTTTGTCCTTTGGGTCGCATTATGCCGGCCTTCAACAAGGCGGCCCCGGCTGATAAGCACAGACTGCGGTCGTCTTTGGATTTTAACAGGATCCGCATGATGCACGACGAGACGCTTTTGAAAATACGAAGACTGTTGGATAACACTGAAATCCAGCCCGTTGAAAAATTGCACAGCGTGTTGCGTCTCGCGGCATACCACCGAGCCTGGCTGATTGCCAACACGCTGGTACACACGGGTGGGCTCGCAGTTCGGGCCGGGCCGTTCAAGGGTATGGTGCTGCCGTCGCGCGTCGCAGAGGGTTGCTTTGTACCCAAGCTGCTCGGTTGTTATGAGGCGGAATTACATCCCGTCTTGGAGCATATTCGACAGCGAGCATACCCCAATGTGGTGAATATCGGTTGTGCCGAGGGCTATTACGCTGTCGGCCTTGCCCGACTTATGCCGAGGAGCCGGGTTTGGGCTTATGACACCGACGAGAAAGCTCGAGCCACCTGTGCCCGTGTCGCTGAAGAGAATGGGGTTGGTGACCGGATCGTGCTTGGCGGTGCATTCGCCCATGACGATTTCGAGCAATTCACGGCTGGGGAAACGGTGGTGATTGTAGATATTGAAGGAGCCGAATTGAACTTGCTGGACCCGGAGACGGCGCCGGTGATCAAGGGGCTGGATATCCAGGTTGAGATGCACAACAGCTTCGAGGTTGCTTTCAACCGTGATTTCATCGCACGTTTTGAGGAGACCCACGAGATCCAACGGATCCTCCCCGCAGAACGCGACATTTCGGCCTATTCTGAACTCCGCGAATTCGAGCATCTGGATCAGTTGCTTGCATTCTGGGAATTCCGCCGAGGTCCAAACCCGTGGCTGTTTATGACGGCACGTTAGGGTGTGGAGGGTCTCCGCCGTGCCCACTCCCTCACCTGGTTAACAGCTAAGCTGTCACTTTGTTCAGCTCAAGCCAGCGCTGCAAGACCATCAAAAGCCAGACCCTCCATCCGGAAAGGCGCCCTGTCGCATGAAGTTTGCGGAGGGGTGGGATTACACTTCGGTCGATCACGCCAGCTTTGGCGACGCGGCGCTCATCGAATGTCTCGGTAGCTAAGTCTCGCAAGGGGCCTCGGACCCAGCGAGCGAATGGCATTCCGAAGCCGCGCTTGGGCACTGTGTCGAAGCCTTCTGGTAGCATTGGACGGGCGGTGTCGATCAGTATTCGCTTGATTCCGCTTGCTCTATAGGAATTGTGCATCGGATCGTCCGGCACTGGTTTGGCGATCCGAGCGGAGGCGGGCAAAGAGAGTGCGAAATTGATCACGTTGGTGTCGAGAAAAGGCACACGTACCTCGAGCGAGTTAGCCATCGACATCGCGTCAATGTCTCGCAATAGCTGATTCGCTGTATAGCCGCGAAGCGTGAGTGCCGTCATCCGGTCGATCGGTTTTGCGCCTGCCAACTCGTCCGTTATGGCGAGGCCTGCAATGGGGGATTCGGTAATCGCAGCACGCAATCTGGGGGCGAGAATCTGGCCCGATTCGGCGTCGGTGAAAGTCTGATGGAATTCGCCAGCACGTGCAGCATAGGCTTCGAGAAAGACTTCTGAGGTCGGCTGGTCGGCCAACATGCTGGCGTGCCAAGGATAGCCCATGAAAAGGTCATCCCCGCCGGTTCCAGATATCGCGACCGTCACGTCCTCGCGGGCAACCCGGGAGACCAGATAGCTATTCAACCCGTCAACTGAGGGCTGATCGAGGGCAGTGACCACGTGATCGAAATCTTTAGCGACTTCGGTGCCGTCGACGACGATGCGACGATGATTGGTCCCGAGGTGGGCGGCGATGCGGTGGGCGTCTTTGGATTCGTCGATCGCTGCGAGTTCCTCGCCAAACCCCACGGAGAATGTCTTCACCCGTTCGCCGGCGTAAGCCGCCATCAGAGCGACTAGAGACGCGCTGTCAACCCCGCCCGAAAGGAACGCGCCAATAGGAACGTCACTGACCAGTTGCGCCTTGACGGTGTCGGCCAAAAGCGTGCGCATCTGCCTGACTTGTTGTGCGTAGTCGAGATTGGAAAGTTCCCGGTATTTTTGGGGTTCGAAGGACCAGAATTTTTCGAGGCGGCTCTGGCCGCGCTCGATCACAAGGGCATGAGCGGGTGGTATTATCTGAACACCTTTGATTATGCTAAGTGGCTGATATACAGATCCCCTTAGAAGTAGAGATCGAACTGCGCGCGGCTCAATCCGGCGTTCCACGGTCCCACACTCCAAGAGCGCCTTGATCTCTGACGCAAAGACGATACCGCCCTTAGTCTTGGCATAAAGCAGCGGTTTTACCCCCATCGCATCCCGTGCAAGAAGATATTTTTCACGACCCGGTCCGCCCCTCAAATCCACGATTGCCAGGGCGAAGATACCTTGAAGTCGTGTCAGGCAAGCGTTCCCATGCTCTTGGTAGAGCTTAAGCACTACCTCAGTGTCACCGGTCGACCGGAACGAGTATCCTTTGGCCTCCAGATGGATTCGTTCCGATACTGCATTGTATAGTTCACCGTTGTAAACGATCCAGATGGACTGATCGTCGTTCGCCATAGGTTGATTGCCGTTGGGCGAGGGGTCCTGTATTGCAAGGCGAGTCATGCCGATGGAGGCGCGTGGCGCATCGAACTGGCCCCTACCATCGGGCCCTCGATGATGCAAGGCGGCAACCATCCGGCTGACGGACTCGTGGTCACGCATGCCGATCACCCCGCAAATGCCGCACATGGCGTCTCCTCCTATTCAGCCGTCTTGGAGGGCAGCATCCCGCCCATGTCGAAGCAACAGCCCCGGCAAATTTCGTCACCTTGGTCAAGGTAGTGACGCAGCCATCCACCCACCGCGTCAGAATCCCAAGCTTCTGTCATCGCCGTGAACAGAATGTTGGTATGCTGATATGTTATCGGGTCAAAACTGGTACAGCATGGGGTCATGTAGCCGTCCACTGTTATGAAAGGTGAATAGAAGGGACGGCCGCAGCGCTGGCCGGGAGCCGGTTCCTCGATGCTTGTGGTGTTAATTTTAAGCACCAGTCTGGGTAGCGCTGGCTCGATCGATTGCAACATGTCTCGTAGGATCTCGAGTTCGTGGCGGTTGAACATGGTGCGCGGTTGGTTCGTAGTTTCGTCCCTGTAATTGATCACTGGCTGTATTTCGACCGTGAAACGCTTGTCCGGGTAGAGATCCTCGCCCATGCTATTGAGCTGATCCAAGGTGCTTGGCAGGTCAAACCAGTTGAGTTTGCTTGCCACCATCGAGATTACAATCACCCCATAGTCCCGATAGATTGCCCTCAACATTCGCTTGAGCTTGGGGACCCGAGTGCCGGACCGGCAGCGCTCGGCCACGTTGGGGTTGAAGGAGTCAACTGACACGCAGACATAATCTAATCCGGCCTCGCGAAGCGCGCGAAAATAATCTTCCGTACGTGTCACCGCATTGGTGTTGAGTGTAATATATTTGAACCGGCCGCTGTTCTTGGCGAAACGCGTGATATTTTGAAGTTCGGGGTTTAGGCTAGGTTCGCCCACGCCCTGGAGCACCAAGATCTCGGCCGGGGGTGAATTTTCAATTAAAATGCGAAAATTCTCAAGGCTGAGGTGTTTGTCGTTCCAGGTTCCTTCGGCCTGGCCGACCGTGCGTGAGCATTCTTGGCAGAACAGGTTGCACAGAGTTGTGACCTCGATCTGCAGTCGACGTAATCGCTCTGGTGGTCGAAACAGTTCTTCGCGTTTGCTCATGCGGTAGGACCCGTATCATTTCGGCCGAACACTCCGCCCGACCCCGGCTCTCTATAGCCATGACGATGCACCCCGCGTCAACATGGGCGTGGCGTCTAAGGAGTGAGAAAACCCAGATCTTGATAACGACCGGGACAATCAAATACCTAGGTGAATTGTATGCGGTGTCCGCCGGAATTACGTTGTTGGGCAAGCAAACCGTTCTGCTTTTTCAGATCTCGCGGAACGGCGAACGGAAAATGTAGAGACAATACAGAGAACGGAGCGGTGAATGTTGGGCTATATACCAACTCTTTAATCGAGGTTTCCTATGCCGCGTTGATCTGGATTGGAAATGTCTCTATTCCAGATGGGGTAAATAAGCAAAAATCATGGCTCACTTCGTGTTTGACAAGGCTAGCCTCGCAATATCGGAGGACTAACTTGCATGGCTATGGTGCGAAATCACACCTCTTGAGATCGTGCGCCGGTTATGCGGGAAGCTTTGAATAATACGTTTGGGGCCAAACGTGTCAAAGGGCTGAAGGTTGGCGTCTGGTATGGGCTGGGCTCGATACAGGTTTGGCTCGGGCAATGCGGTCCCCGATCGGAATTCTTCCTGGTTGTCTTGTGGAGGTCCTATTTCTCGACCGATGATCTAGCAAATGATCCAGACGGAACCCACACCGCGCTGGACGACCACAGCACCGATGCTTTTTGTTCGTTTTTCTCGCCACCAAATGCCAGGGTAAGCATCGCCCAGACGATCAAACTGAAATTCATCTGTCGCGCGGAAATTCGACGCGCTACCTTGAGGCATTCACCTCCGACCTATTCGATTTGATCTGCGTCGACGGCGATCACAAAAACGATGCCGTTCTGTCCGATGTTCGTCATGTTGCGCAGCCGATATGAAAGGACTTTTATCTGATATTCGGTGACGGCCTCGGGAATTTACCATTTTTTGGACGTTTCAAAGTTGCGAAGCAGTATCCTCGACGACACTTCCTCAATCAATTCGATGGGGCATTTCACCCTGAAGTGCTCGCTGCGTACGTTAAGAGTTTGGATCCGTTAACATGAAGAATGGCTTTTAGTGGATCGTCTGTTTGGATCCTGCTTTTTTCACCAAACCATTGTATCCGGGCAATGGAAGTCTGGGTTAACGTATTGCGAATAGGTAATTTGTTGACGGTCGTCGGCAAGCCAAAGCGTTTGGTGATACCTATAGTGGCGCGGCCGACCCTTTTTTGTCCTCTTCGCCAAGTGATTTCAAACTGCTAGAAGATTATCGGAAGCAGCAAACGACAGGATCAGGAGTTGTCTCTAGTCCTCGTGATGCGACCCTTGCGCATGCTGGCTCGAACAAATTCTTGAAATGAAAGGTCGCGAATGACCCTGCTCTATACTCACCCAGCATGTATCGCTCACGACATGGGTCCGATGCATCCTGAACGCCCAGAACGCCTCGAGGCACTGGAGGTGGCATTGGCCGGAATAGAATTCGCCAGTCTCGATCGACGTGGGGCTCCGCTGGCTACCATTGATCAGATCGCACGCGTACACCCTCGGGCGCATGTCGAACTAATTCTGGAAACGGTGCCGGAAAGTGGGCTGGTGCGACTTGATGCCGACACTGCTATGTGCCCCGCCTCCGGTGAGGCGGCGTTGAGAGCGGTGGGCGCCGTTTGTGCGGCGGTCGACGCAGTGTTGGCGGGTGAGGCGGCGAACGCGTTCTGTGCAGGTCGGCCACCAGGCCACCATGCTGAGCCGGAGACCCCTATGGGCTTCTGTCTTTTTAACAATGTAGCTGTCGCCGCTGCGCATGCTCGGACTGTGCACGGGCTTAACCGCGTTGCGGTGATGGATTTTGATGTGCACCATGGCAACGGCACTCAGGCAATGTTCTGGTACGAGCCCCAACTAATGTTCTGCTCGACCCATCAGATGCCGCTCTATCCAGGCACCGGTGCGCGCGAGGAAAATGGGGCGCATGGCAATATCGTTAACGCGCCGCTGCCGAGTGGTGCAGGAGGCGAACATTTTCGTGCGGCGATGAACCAGTTAATCCTGCCAGCGTTGTACGAATTCGCACCAGAGTTGCTAATTATCTCCGCTGGTTTTGACGCGCACATGAACGATCCCTTGGCCGGGCTTAACTTCGTTGAGGATGACTATGCGTGGGTGACCCGGGAATTGATGGCATTGACTGATGGACGCCTCGTCTCCTCGCTCGAGGGCGGCTACGATCTGGACGCCCTGGTGGGTTCGGCGTCTGCACATGTGAGGGAGCTGATGGGTGCCTGAAATGGCATATTGGAGGGGTTATCAAGCGCTTCAACAAGATTGTACTATGGTTTAAAGTTTATTCTTTTCGAGGGAGATCCAGCTTGGCGGAAGAAAACAAGTCGGTCGAGACGATGGGTTTCGAAGAGGCATTGGCCGAATTGGAGGCTATCGTGGGGCGCCTAGAGAGCGGGCAAGGTACTCTGGAGGATGCGATTTCGGCGTATGAGAGGGGTTCGAACCTGAAGACGCATTGCCAGAAAAAACTCGAAGAGGCTCGAATGAAGGTTGAAAAAATACGACTGTCAGTTGGCAATGGATCAGTCGAGGCAACGGAATTTGAAAGCTGAAGATGACGATAGAGCCCATGAATTTGGTAGGCAAATCAATTGCTGGGGCGATGGCAGAATGTGCTGAACAGGTCGAGCGCATGATGGACTTGCTGCTACCTAAGGTGGAAGGAAATGCAGAAGCTCCCCTGGTCGAGGCGATGCGTTACAGCTCGCTTGGTGGTGGAAAGAGGCTTCGGCCCTTCATCGTTCTGCAATCGGCGCAGCTGTTCGGTGTGGATCCTAGATGCGCTATCCGGGTTGGTGCTGCAGTTGAATTCATGCATTGTTACTCCCTAATCCACGATGATCTTCCAGCGATGGACAACAGCGACCTGCGCCGGGGGAAGCCCAGTTGTCACAAACAGTTCGACGAAGCGACAGCGATCCTAGCCGGTGACGCGCTGCAGGCTTTGGCTTTCCAGATTCTGGCCTCACCAGAGACTCATGCCGACGCGATCGCGCGCAGCGAGCTGGTGATGGCCCTAGCGCGAGCAGCCGGTATGGAAGGTATGACGGGCGGTCAGATGATCGACTTGCTGGCCGAGACGCGGGAATTGAATATCGGTGCGATCACCCGCCTACAACGTATGAAAACGGGCGACATGTTTACCTTTTGTGCGACGTCTGGCGCCATTATGGGCCGCGGCACTGAACGACAATTCCATGCCCTTAATAGTTATGCCCAAGGACTTGGATTGGCGTTCCAAATCGCAGATGATCTGTTGGATTTCGATGGTAAAGAACAGGATACGGGTAAGCCGACGGGACAAGACGTAAAGTCGGGCAAGGCTACTTTCGTTTCCACCCTGGGTCCAGAACGGGCGCGGTTTCAGGCCAGGCTGTTGAGCGAGCAGGCTGGACAGGCGCTTGATTTCTGGGGTGAGCCGGCCGCCCTTCTAAGGGCTGTCGCGTGTTTTGTGGTAAATCGCGACCGCTGAGAGAACCGGAATGAGTGATATGCCGACCCTAATTTTGGACCACGTGAGCGTGCCCGCCGACTTGCGTATGCTGAAGCCGAATCAGTTGCGGCAGTTTGCCGATGAACTGCGTCGGGAGGTGATTGACGCTGTTTCGGTTACCGGTGGGCACCTCGGAGCTGGGCTTGGCGTGGTGGAACTCACTGTGGCATTGCATTACGTCTATGACACGCCCCGCGACCGGTTGATCTGGGACGTTGGCCATCAGGCCTATCCGCACAAGATCATCACCGGACGCCGTGACCGGATCCGCACTTTACGTCAGAGCGGGGGACTGTCAGGGTTTACCCGTCGATCGGAGAGTGAGTACGATCCCTTCGGCGCGGCCCACAGTTCTACTTCGATCTCGGCTGGGCTCGGTATGGCTGTAGCGCGAGACTTGAAAGGCGTGGACTATCACGTGGTTGCGGTGATTGGCGACGGCGCGATGAGTGCAGGCATGGCCTACGAAGCGATGAACAATGCCGGGTCTACTGATCCCCGCCTGCTGGTCGTCCTTAACGACAATGACATGTCGATCGCGCCGGCGGTGGGCGCGATGAGTGCCTACCTCTCGCAACTCCTTAGTTCCAAGCCCTATCGCAACTTGCGTGACCTCGCTAAGCAAGTTGCCCAACATTTTCCTAAGACGATCGAGACAACGGCGCGCCGAGCCGAGGAATATGCTCGTGGTATGGTCACGGGCGGAACGCTCTTCGAGGAACTCGGCTTCTATTACGTGGGTCCGGTGGATGGGCACAATCTCGACCACCTTCTGCCGGTGTTGAAGAACATACGTGACGCCAAGCAGAATCGCCCTGTGCTCCTGCATGTGGTGACCGAGAAGGGGCGGGGTCACCCTTTCGGAGAACAGTCGAGCGAGAAATACCATGCGGTGCAGAAATTCGATGTGGTCACCGGGACACTTTCTAAGCCTAAGGCGAACGCCCCAAGCTACACTAGTGTTTATGCGAATGCCCTGATTGCCGTGGCCGAGACGGACGAACGTGTGGTGGCAATAACAGCGGCGATGCCGTCGGGGACAGGCATTGACAACTTCGCCAAACGCTTCCCTTTGCGGAGCTTTGATGTCGGTATCGCGGAGCAGCATGCAGTTACTTTTGCAGCTGGCCTTGCTTCGGAGGGTATGAAACCATTTGCAACGATCTATTCCACTTTTCTGCAGCGAGCGTATGATCAGATTGTGCACGATGTCGCGATCCAGCGCCTCCCGGTGCGTTTCGGGATAGACCGTGCTGGTCTCGTTGGCGCGGATGGGGCGACCCACGCGGGCAGCTTTGACCTCGGTTATCTTTGCAGCCTGCCAGACTTCGTGGTGATGGCGGCGGCCGATGAGGCAGAACTGACGCATATGGTGGCGACTTGCGCCTCCATCGAAGATCGGCCATCTGCGGTTCGCTATCCGCGTGGCGAGGGTGAGGGCGTCGATTTACCGGTTGAGGGCATTCCCCTTGAGATTGGTCGGGGTCGCGTGTTGCGTGAGGGCTCGGTAGTAGCGATCCTATCACTAGGCGGGCGCCTGGCGGCAAGTCTGATCGCGGCGGAGGACCTCGCGGCGCGTGGGTTGTCAATTACTGTCGCCGACGCCCGCTTCGCCAAGCCGTTGGATCTACCCTTGCTGCGGCAGCTGGCCGGTTCCCACGAAGTTCTGATTACTATTGAGGAGGGAGCGGTTGGCGGATTCTCAAGCCAGGTACTGCATGCTCTAGCAAAAGAAGGGTTGCTTGACGAAGGGCTTAAGGTTCGCCCGATGACCTTGCCGGATAGGTTCTTAGAACACGACTCACCTGATCGCCAGTATTCCATTGCGGGCTTGGATGCTGACGGGATTGTTGAGACTGTTCTCGCTACGCTTGGTGCCGACACTAACTGGCGCCCGGCACGCGCGTGAATCACAAACCTTGTGTTGGGCCGATGGTGAAAGCAATTTCTTTTCTCCACCAGTCCTGCATTTCCGACCTCATTCTGAGGATTTCACTAGGCAATGGGGTTTGTCTGTTTGGTGTTGTTGCAATGAAACGAGGTCCTGATTTGCAAGAAATCTTAGTGGGTAGCACTGCTGATTCGAACTGGTTCTGGATCTGACGTGTCAGGTCGGCGAACCGCTAAGGTGGGCGCACGGCGCCGCCTCGACCAAGTGATTTTGGACCGCGGGTTGGCGGTGTCGCGGACGCGAGCCCGCAATCTTGTCGAATTAGGTTTTGTTAAATGCGACGGCTCGATCGTCGCGAAGCCTTCGATGCTCGTTGCCTTGGACGCCGAGATTATCATCACCGGAGAAGACTATCCCTGGGTCTCGCGAGGTGGCGTCAAACTATCGGCAGCGTTGGATCATTTTAGGATAGATGTGACGGACGCTGTATGCCTCGACGCTGGAGCGTCGACTGGAGGATTTTCTGATGTGTTGCTATCTAGGGGGGCGGTCCGCGTCTTTGCCGTTGATGTGGGTCACGGGCAGCTCGCGCGTCGCCTCGTTGAGGACGCCCGGGTAATAGATCTGGAAGGGATGGATACACGGGCTCTTACGAAAGACGAGATAACGGAAACGGTGGATCTCGTGGTTGCGGATGTCAGTTTTATTTCTCTCTCCAAGGCAATTGAGGTACCCCTAGGCTTTGTCCGGTCAGGCGGCAGGTTCGTCGGCCTCGTAAAACCGCAGTTCGAGGTCGGGCCGAACCGTGTTGGCAAGAGTGGGGTGGTCCGTGACCCATCGTTGCAGTATCAGGTTTGTGAGGAAGTTCAACGCTGGATATTGGCGCTTGGAAGTTGGTCAGTTGTGGGTGTGATTGATTCGCCAATCGAAGGTAGAGACGGGAACCGCGAATTCCTGCTAGTGGCCCGAAAATTATGGTAGATACTATCCAAATACGTCCGGTGTTCATGAAAGAGCCGTACGATGGAAGAGACAGTTAATCGTCCTGAGCAGCACGGCCTCCAATCCTCCGGACAGTCGCATTCGGTCTGTAATCCGCAAGCAGATCTGTCAGGTGGGCTCCGGCGGTTCAATGACCTCGTGGTTTCCGCGCTGGGGACGGCGCAGCGCGATTGGCTGCTTTCAGTCCGGGAGCTTAAGAAGTTACAGCGAAATAATGGTAGGGTGGCGAGGACTGATCGAGCGCATAATTGGATAAATCACCAAGCGATCAAGCGTCAGGCGAACCTCGATGCGATCCTTTTTCGCGCGCTTGGCCTGTTGCCGGGAGATGTGAAGGATGGACCTGAGGATCCCGACTGGGCAGCCCGTTTTTTTGGTTTGGCGGCTGATTGTGCAGACCCTGAACGCCAGGCGCTTTGGAGCCAGTTGTTAGTCATGGAGGTCGAGCGGCCTGGCTCAGTTTCGCCACTCGTCCTGAGGATCCTGGCCACCCTTTCACCCCAGATGGTAAACTGGATACGAACCGTAACAAGAATTACAATTAACAACTTTTTCATCCGCCTTGCGGAGGATTTCAATACCGATCGTGGTCTGGTTCCCGACGTCATATCGCTGCTGGAGGAATATGGGATCCTCCGAACCCACAAAGACACGACAAAGGTGTTCAAAAGCCAGCTCGAGGGAAGTTTCTCCACCAATCTCCTTTATAATGATAAAGTCCTCCGTATTAACCATAAGGACGCGGGGAAAGAGCTAGTGCTCCCCTGCTACCGGCTGACTGACGCGGGCACAACGCTGGTGCGCGCGCTTCAGGCCGAAGAGAACTTTTCTGCAGACGTAGCTTACATTCTTGAAATCGTGAAATTTGTGCGTAAACAAGGCTATTCTGTGCTGCAGGCGGACATACTAAAACGCCATAGCAACAATGTCGTTTCGAAGCATTCGCCATTTTTTGAACTCTATGCCTTGAGAGGGTTGGGTAGTTAAATGTGCGTGTGTCGTCTGCGAGTCACATTATCGACTCGATGAATACATCCTCTATCAACTCGTCGAACCGGCGCTTCAAACGTTTCTTTGAATCAGCTTTGAAGTTAATGATGTCCTCTGTGCTTGGTCGACCGTCCTCCCACATACGGACCGCCAGTGGATATATTATCCCATTGATTGCCCACTTCTCGTCCTCGAGAACGTTTTTAGCGTTGGGGTCCGAGGCTTGTATAGCGACTCGGAGTTTGCCCTCGACCAGTTTGCCGCGGACGTATAGGGAGATTGTAAACGGGCCTACTGGTAGGACGCTGGGGCCGACCATGAATCGGAAGAGACGGTCATCGTTGAATTTCTTGTCCCGTTTCTTCTGTTCTTTCTCTTTCAGTTGGCGTTCCTTAGTGGAGGCATCTACCTCTTCATCATCGGTTTCCGCGACACCGGGTTCTGGCAGGCCGGCGAGAAGTGCGGGGATTGTCAAACTTACAAGTAAAGTACGCAAGGTCTTGACCATAATGATCATCCATCTCTTGCCGATGGGCCCTCTAGCGGACCTGTATTGGCAGTGCGTGCAGTCCGACGTGGTTCGAATTTGTCAGCAATGGCAGTGACTCCAATATGTTGACAGCATAATGGAGAACCAGGTCAAGGTCACGCAGGCGGCTCAAAACGCCCGTCAGGTCGGTGTTTCCCAAGGTCTCAAACAGATTCTCGAGCCGACCCTTTCGTTTAGGGAAGACCGTCAGCTTGGCTGGTTGATCGATCTCTAATTTAGCCGCCTCCCGCGCCAGGACGATGGCTTTATGGTAACCCCCCAAGACATCCACTAATCCAAATTTTTGGGCCTCCTCACCAGTCCAAATCCGGCCCCGTGCGACGCGGTCAAGATCCGTACCGACAAGTTTCCGACTTTCCGCGACACGAGCCGTAAAATCAGCATAGATCCAATCCAGAACCTCGGCGAGCTTGGCACGCTGTGGTTCGGTGAACGGTGAGAGCGGTAGATACATGTTCGCATTCTCGCCGGCGCTAATTCGAGCGCTTTCGACACCGTGACGCGTGAGCATCTCGGCGATGGTTATTTTTCCTCCTACGACACCAATTGAGCCCGTGATTGTCCCAGGGTGGGCCACGATGTGGTCAGAAGCCAGGGTAATGAAGTACCCGCCTGAAGCTGCGAGACCGCTCATGGATACAACAACTGGAATGCCACCTTCGCGGGCCTGTCGGAATGCTTGGAGAATGGTGTCCGATGCGACGTAACTTCCACCCGGGCTGTCGACACGGAGAATAATTGCCTTGACGGTCTCGTCTTCCCGGGCCTCACGCACCGCATTCATCACGTGTTCCGGCGCAACGACGCCTCGGCTCTCGAATGGCTTGCTAGCCGAACGGAGAATTTCGCCTTCTGCTGATATCACTGCAATTCGATGATCGGGTTCGTCATCGTCCAATTCCAACAGATAACGTTCTAATCTCACGATTTCCGCCCCCGGCGCCGTTTTGCGGGCGGTCTTTGCGGTCTCGTCCCAGTATCCTAGCCCATCGACCAAGGAGCTGCGTAGTGCCACCGGTCCCACCAAAGGGGCGGAGTCGATCAGCGAACGCACTGCCGACGGGCCCAGATTTCGCGCCGTCGCGATGGCAGAAATAAGCTGATCGTACAGCGAGTTGACGGTGCGCCGAAGGTTCGTATGTACCGTTTCCGGCAGTTGTTCCTCGGTCAGGACCATTCCGACGCTTTTGTACTCATGTCGTGCTAATAGCTCAGCGCGGATGCCAAGCTTGTCCAGAAGCCGGCGCAACAAAGGCAGATTGATCGCGAGCCCCCGAACGTCGAACAGGCCCGTCGGTTGCATAATAATGCGGTTGAAGGATGTTGCTAGATAGTATGCGGATGATGCCCCGGTTTCATCGAACCCGTCGGTGAAGACGTGGGCGAACTTCCCTGTTGCTCGAAATCGCAATATTGCGCCGTGTAGCTCTTGTGCTTCGGCGAGGTCTAACGAGGCTCTTGAGAGATTTGCCACCAGGCCTTGGACTCGTTGGTCCCGCCCTGCTTTTTCTAGCGCGATCACAAGATCGAGCAATGACGCGCGTCTTTTGGTTAGCAGAAGATCGGAAATTGTGGATGTATCGCTCACTTCGGGCATTGGGTCAGACAGCGTGAGTTCGAGGATAATGCTCTCCGGTAGTTCCACTCCCTCGATCCAGTTTTCCGCCCCATGGTAAGCACCGATCCCGATCCCGATCAGCGCAACAAGCACAAATAGGCCGAAACTCGCAAAGAAACCGATCAAATAGCGCATGTCACCGTTGGTACTCAATCATCATGACGTGGCCTGGCTCTTGTCACTGACGGCGCTTCCGCATTGGGCCTCATGCCGAAGCAGATGATCCAATAGCACGCACGCCATCATCGCCTCTCCGACCGGCACTGCACGAATGCCGACACAGGGATCGTGACGCCCCTTGGTCACCACATCGACGTTTTTACCGAATCGGTCGACCGAGTGCCGCGGACTGAGGATTGAACTCGTGGGCTTTACTGCGAATCGGGCGATCACTGGCTGACCCGTAGAAATGCCACCGAGCACGCCGCCGGAACGATTCGTAAGAAAGGCTGGTTCCCCGTCCAACATGCGCATTTCGTCCCCCGCTTTATCCCCAGGCGTGGTGGCAAGAGCGAACCCATCACCGATTTCGACACCCTTGACCGCATTGATGCTCATTAGCGCTTGGGCCAAGTCACTGTCGATTTTACCATATACGGGTTCGCCTAATCCCGGCGGTATGCCTTGGGCCACGACTTCGACTACTGCGCCAGAAGATGAACCTGCCTTGCGTACACTGTCGAGATAGGTCTCCCATCGTGTGACGATATCGGCGTCAGGAGACCAAAACGGATTGCGCTCGACCTCGCCCCAATCCCAGTTCGCTCGGTCGACGGCGTGAGGGCCGACCTGCACGAGGGCGCCGCGCACCCAGAACGCGCTGCCGAGCCGGGAGGCAAGCACTTTTCGCGCAATCCCGCCCGCCGCGACCCGCATGGCGGTTTCTCGCGCCGAGGATCGGCCGCCCCCGCGATAGTCCCGGATACCATACTTGGTGAGGTAAGTGTAATCGGCGTGGCCGGGGCGAAACTGATCCTTGGTTTCGCCATAGTCCTGTGAACGTGGATCTTGATTCTGGATTTCAAGTCCGATTGGTGTACCGGTCGTTTTTCCCTCAAATACGCCGGAGAGAATTCGAACGGTGTCCAGCTCACGCCGCTGGGTAGTAAACCGTGACTGGCCGGGTTTCCGGCGATCCAGATGAAACTGTAAATCGGCTTCTTCTAAGGGAATTAGTGGTGGTGTTCCGTCTACAACGCAACCGATCGCCGGCCCGTGGCTCTCCCCCCAGGTCGTGAAACGGAAGAGCTTTCCGAAACTGTTACTGGCCATAGAGGCCTCCGCGTCGCGGGCTAGACGACCGAAATATCGGGCGCGTCCACCGCTTTCATGCCGACGATGTTGTATCCACAGTCGACGTGATGGATCTCGCCGGACACGCCGCTTGAGAGCGGACTCAGCAGGTAAACCGCTGATCCACCGACATCTTCAAGTGTTACGTTTCGTTTCAGCGGCGAATTGTACTGGTTCCATTTCAGGATATAACGAAAGTCGCCAATCCCGGAGGCCGCTAGGGTCTTCATTGGCCCGGCGGAGAGCCCGTTTACGCGTATCCCCTGGGTGCCGAGATCGACCGCGAGGTAACGAACGCTTGCCTCCAATGCTGCTTTGGCAACTCCCATTACGTTGTAATGTGGCATGACGCGTTCGGCGCCGAAATAGGTGAGGGTGAGCAGGCTGCCGCCATCTGGCATGATCTTGGCCGCGTGCCGCGCGACCGCGGTGAAAGAGAAACACGAGATATCGAGGGTGCGCAGGAAGTTGTCTCGCGAGGTGTTAAGATATTCACCTTTTAACTCATCTTTGTCGGAATAGGCGATGGCGTGAACCAGGAAATCGAGCTTGCCCCAACGCTGCTTCAACGTCTGGAACACGGTCTCAACGCTCTCGTCGTTGGTTACGTCGCATTGCATCAGAACGTCGGAGCCTACCGACTTGGCGAGCGGGTCGACGCGCTTTTTCAAGGCCTCACCCTGATAGGTGAATGCGAGCTGAGCGCCTTGATCCGCCGCCGCCTTGGCGATTCCCCAGGCGATGGATCGATCGTTCGCCACGCCCATAACCAGGCCCTTTGCGCCTGACATGATCTCGCCGGGTGTGTTCATCTGCTGCGTTCTCCACTCATATCCACATAACTAACCGCGTACGTGCCGTGCACGTGTCATTATGTAAGAGCATCCTACACCAAAGGATTCGGCGGGCAAATCAGAGTCGCCGCGGAATGACTGTGAAAACGCGTTCAGTTGGGTATTCTGAATCTTATGACAACGGTGAAGACCCGTTTGGATGCATGGCGTGGGCTGAAGCCCGGCGCAATCGCGAGCGAGATTGGGGATTATGCTATTTTCGCCCTACGCCGTTTCGTCCAAGACCGAGGCATGCATTCGGCTTCTTCACTGACCTACATGACGCTCCTGTCGCTGGTGCCACTTCTGGCGATTGTGTTTGCAATATTCGCGGCATTTCCGGCCTTCGAGGAAATCCGCGTTCAGCTCGAGAGGGCAATTATAGAAAACCTAGTGCCGGGCGCTGATATACAAATCCGGGACTATCTCAATAAATTCCTGAAGAACACGGCGCGGCTTGGGACGATCGGTGTGGTGACGCTCGGCCTTACCGCGTTACTTCTTTTGGCTAACATCGAGGCAACTTTAAACCGCATCTGGCGAGTCAAGCGGACCCGATCGCTGATCACGCGTTTCCTGATTTACTGGTCCGTGTTGACCATGGGCCCGCTGTTGTTAGGGGCCGGGATCACGCTTACTACCAATATAGCGTCGATTGCCCAAGACGGTCTAAGCGTGGCTGGACTTTCGGCCCGGGGCCTTTTAGACGACAAAGATGGGATCGGTGATGAGTTTTTGTCGATGGCGTGCCAGGTCATCTGTTTCATGTTCCTTTTCGCCATAGTTCCGAACTGCCGCGTGGCCTGGCGCGATGCGCTGATCGGTGGCTTCGTGAGTGGTGCTGGATTCCAGATTCTTAAGGCCGGATTCACCTGGTATCTTGCTAATGTTTTCACCTATCAGACGATTTACGGTGCCATGGCGGTGTTTCCGATTTTCCTGATTTGGCTTTATTTTTCGTGGTGGGTCATTCTGCTTGGCGCAGTCTTTGCTGCTTCCTTTCCGGACTGGTGGATGGTCCGTGGACCGCCTCCTGGGACACTGCCCAGTCCGGCGAGCACGCTAGCCGTCGGCATCAGGCTTCTGGGCATACTTAGGGATGCGTCGAGCCGGTCTGGCGCGCTAAGTGCCGAGCAAATCGCCGAACGGACCGCGGTGAGGAACATCGACCAGATCCTCCGAGCGCT
>PBMU01000091.1 GCA_002722775.1 Rhodospirillaceae bacterium | reverse complement strand
TAGCGTCCGCTCTGTCGGCTTTGGTGACAGCGACAACGCCGTGCTTGACTCCCAGCAAATCGAGAATCGCCAAATGTTCTCTTGTCTGCGGCATAACGCCATCATCGGCGGCGACTACTAGCAGAGCTGCGTGTATACCCGTTACGCCGGCAACCATGTTGGTAACAAAGCGTTGGTGACCGGGCACATCGACGAAGCCGATGACTTGGCCGTTCCCGAGATCGGCATAAGCATAGCCAAGATCGATCGTTAGATTGCGGGCCTCCTCTTCGGGTAAACGGTCTGTATTCACGCCGGTTAAAGCGTGGACCAGCGATGTCTTGCCATGATCGACATGGCCGGCCGTGGCTATTATCACGTCGCGTCTTCCAGTTGTTGGATCTGTTCAGTGAGCCCGGTCTCGTCGTCGAGACAGCGCAGATCGAGCAGCAGAGCGCGGTCGTGTGCCCGTCCTAGGATAGGAACAGGAAGCGCGCGCATCTGGTCGGCTAGGTGTTTTACGGCACCTCTGCGCCGCTCAATAGGTCGAATGGCTAGTGCATAGCTTGAAAGCTTGGCTTCGGGAAGCGAGCCGCTGCCGACCTCGCTCTGACACGGCTCGACGCGAACCGACCAATCCTTCTTCAAGGCCGTGGCGATTGCCGGGCCCAGGCGATCGGCCTGGGCGCGGATTTGGTTCGTCGAGCGGGTCAGATGTCGCAGGGTTGGAACTCGCTCGACGAGCCGGTCTGGATCCTCGTAGAGTTTCAATACTGCGTCGAAGGCGGCAAGGGTCATCTTATCGAGACGGAGAGCGCGTTTCAGAGGATTGCGCTTCAATTTTGAAATTAGATTCCTGCGCCCCAAGATCAAACCAGCCTGCGGGCCACCCAAGAGTTTGTCGCCACTGAATGTGACAAGATCCGCGCCGGCGCGAAGCACTTCCATGGGCGTCGGTTCGTGGGGCAGACCGAAGCTCTCGAGATTCACCAGAGCCCCGCTGCCGAGATCGGTCATCAACGGAACCTCGTGTGCACGACCAAGTTTAGCGAGCTCTGACTCGTCCACCGTCGCGGTGAAACCTTGGACCACGTAGTTGGATGTATGTACTTTCAAGAGTAATGCCGTGCGGGGTCCAATCGCTTCCTCGTAGTCTTGCAGGTGGGTGCGGTTGGTGGTGCCAACCTCGCGGATCCGGCATCCTGCACTTTTCATGATGTCGGGTATGCGGAACGCACCACCGATCTCCACTAGTTCACCTCGGCTGACGGGCACCTCGCGTCGCTTCGCCAGTGTGTTCAGGCACAACAGAACGGCGGCAGCGTTGTTGTTCACTATGGTGGCGTCCTCGGCTCCAGTAAGCCGGATGATCCGTTCGACTAATCCGCGTTCGCGGTCACCGCGGCGGCCAGTTGAAAGATCATACTCAAGGCTGCTTGTCGAGCCAGCGACCAAGGTCACTGCTTCAATAGCGGATTCCGGAAGGAGGGCTCGCCCGAGATTGGTGTGTAGTACGGTTCCCGTCAGATTGAAAACGGCCTGCAGCACCCCACGCTCCTGTCTCTTTAATAGGTTGATAGCGTGCTGCGCGATGGTCTCAGCGATGGCGCTGGACGTCTCGGGGATTGTATCTGGAAGTTCGCGAAACGACCCCAAGACTTTGCGTAGACTGTCAGTCGCGGCTTGCCGCCCGTATTTTTCTAGGATCGGAACGAGCGGGTCAGCGCGTAACAGTGTGTCGAGCGAAGGCAGAGATGTCAGCGGGTTGTCATTGTCTTTGGGCACCATGAGTCCGATGCGGTGATTCGGTCGAGTGGCTAATTATGCGCTGAAACTTGATTTCCTGCTATGGTTCGGCATTTTTATGTTTTGAAAATTGGCAGGTTAGCCCATGGCCGATACGGCTTTGTTCGAATTCGACAATACTTACGCTAGAATGCCGGGGCGGTTTTTCTCAAAGCTCCCTCCGACACCGGTAGCCGAAGCACGTTTGTTGCTCCTGAATGAAAATTTAGCCAGGGATCTTGGTTTGGATCCCGACGTGCTTTCGGGTGAGATCGGGGTCTCGACGTTTGCGGGCAATTACGTTCCCTGCGGCGCCGAGCCGCTAGCCATGGCCTATGCTGGCCACCAGTTTGGTAACTGGGTACCTCAGCTCGGCGATGGCCGGGCAATCCTGCTTGGCGAGGTGGTTGGTTGCGACGGGTTTCACTGGGATATCCAGTTGAAAGGTGCTGGACCGACGCCGTTTTCGCGCATGGGTGATGGTCGTGCTGCGCTCGGCCCGGTTCTGCGGGAATTTCTTATCAGCGAAGCAATGCATGCACTCGGCATTCCAACCACCCGCTCACTTGCCGTTGTTACCACAGGGGAGCCGGTCTTTCGTGAACGTCCGTTGCCTGGTGCCGTTCTGACCCGGGTTGCCAGAAGCCATGTACGGGTTGGTACTTTCCAATTCTTCGCTGCGCGTCAAGATTCGGAAGCACTCAGAGTTCTAGCTGACCACGTAATAGACCGGCTAGTCCCCGAGGCTCGTGAAGCGGACAACCCCTATTTGGCCTTGCTCGAGGGCGTGGTGGAACGCCAGTCTAAATTGATCGCCTCTTGGCTTTTGGTGAGCTTTATCCACGGCGTGATGAATACCGATAATATGTCGGTCTCGGGCGAGACGATCGACTATGGGCCATGCGCCTTCATGGACTGGTTTGATCCGGCAACGGTTTATTCTTCGATCGATCGGGGTGGTCGGTATTCTTATGGCAACCAACCGGCGATCGGCATGTGGAATCTGTCTCGTTTCGCCCAGACCCTACTGCCGCTCTTGGACAATGATCCGAAAATGGCACTTGCAATGGCGCAGCAGGTGATAGAAGGCTATTCTGACCGCTATCGCGACGCTTTCGCCAAGGGGCTTGCACGCAAATTAGGGCTCGCTGGTGGGCGCGATAAGGACGCTCAGCTGGGGCACAATCTGTTGGGGCTCATGGCTGATAATCGAGCTGACTTCACCCGGACATTTCGTGGCTTATCTGACCTGTCAGGCCGCATAGAATTTGTCACCGAAGACAGGTCGGTACGTGACTTGTTCGATGACCCGACGGCCTTTGATTCTTGGGCAGAGCAATGGCGCGCGGGGCTTGCCAAGCAGGGTCTCAATGACGAAGAGCGTCAGGCGGCGATGCGATTGGTCAATCCTGCCTATATTCCGCGCAATCACCTCGTAGAAAGAGCGTTGGACAGCGCTGAAAACCAAGGCGATTTGGCCCCCTGTCTGGAGTTGCTCGAAGTTCTTCGATGTCCGTATGAGATACGTGATGGTTTGGATCGCTACGCTAAACCACCGCGTGATGATGAGATCGTTCAGGCCACATACTGCGGCACGTAGGACGAATTGGGAATACAGAACCTTTTGGCGCCAACGATTTATCCTTATAGTTGTCCTTCGTGGTCCCTATTGGAACCAAACGGTTAGCGTTTATCGGATAACTTCGTCCGATAGCCCATTTCGTAGAAACGGGCTTAATTCAATCGCTGGGTCCTTTGGTGAGTAAAATGGCAAGTCATCGCGCCCTCGACTGCCTCAGGGTGCTGATGGTGCGCCCCTAATCTTAAGGGTCGACGGCAGCGGAGCGGACCTGGTCGACAGCGGTTCGATCGTTCATTTAATCCTTTACCCACTCAATTCGTATCGATGAACTTCGGTGGGTGGGCGGCTATAATCTCCTCGTTGAGCTCGGCACCCCAGCCCGGTCCGGGCGGAAGTTGCACACAGCCCTTCTGGATATCTGGTCTCCAGGTGATGATTTCGTCTTTCCAGGGTACGTCGTCGATATCGATCTCCATGACCCGGAAATTGGGTAGAGCGGCGCAAAAATGTGCGCTCATTAGAGTGGACAGATGCCCGTAGAAGTTATGTGGCGCACAGTTCACTTCGTAAGCCTCTGCCATCGCTGCGATCTTCATGCCAAGCCAGGCTCCGTTCCAGGGAATATCGATGATTGCCACGTCCATGGAAGATGCCTCGAAAAAGGGACGGAATTCTCGCAACCCAAATAGGGATTCACAGGATGCAATAGGTGTATGAATACGCCGCCTGATATCGGCGAGTGCCTGGGCGTCATAAAGGTCGATTTCGATCCAAGAGAGACCGAGGTCGTCGAGCCCGTGAGTAACCTCGCGGTAACCTTCCGGACGAAAATTGAAGTTGAGGTCGAGGCGGATACCTACATCAGGTCCCGCTCCCTGCGCCATCGCGCCGAGCTGATCGCGCAACTGGCCGATCAGTCCCTGGGGAAGATTCAGGTCAGGCCACCCGGGCGCGGCAGCGAAACCTGGTGCGTGGCGGCCAACTTGGCCTGTTTCATCAAAAGTGATCATGTTGGTCTTGAGCCCTGTGAACCCAGCTTCGCTTACGCGCCGTCCTAGATTCTCAAGATCATCGCGGGAGCGGATTGGCTCCTGGCCGCACAACTCTGCGATGTCCGGGCGGATAAGGTAGGTGCCGCAGTGACTCCAGTAGACCGGGATTTCGTTCCGAATTGCGCCGCCTAGAAGGTCATGTACAGGGACACCGAGCGCCCGGCCTTTGATATCTAGCAATGCATTTTCAATCGCCGCGATCGCTTGTTGGTTTACACCACCCGGGGCTTGCCGGGTCATCGCGTAGAGACGCTGGTGGACCAGTTCATGGCGCATTGCGTCCATACCTGCGATCCGACCCACCAGTCGGCGTATTACCGCCGACAGACCTACGCTACCGTAGCACTCATTATATTCTGCAATGCCAGTCAAACCATCGTCGGTGGTAAGCTTCAGGAAACTGAAATCCCGCCAACCAGCATTACAATGCAAGATATCACAGTTTCTGATCCGCATTTCCGATCCTTCCAAAATCGTCTTTTCTCAAGCCTAATCAAATTGATCCCGGTGAACCAAGACGGTCTTTGTGCCCCGTGTCGGCATCAAGGACGAGATATGCGTTGGTTGGATCCGTCAGGGGTGCACCAATGCGGGCAGGCTCCTTGAGCCAGAGGGATACTGACAGTACGATTCGGAAGATATATGCGGTGCAAGCACCAACACATGAGGAGGTGAGCGATGGTGACGATCACGCCGCTCGACGCGAGTTTCGGCGCAAAGATAACGAGTATCGATCTTGCTAACATGTCCGGCGACGAATGGCTCGCGGTCGAAGATGCGTTTCACGAGTTTGGTGCACTAGTTGCCCCCGGTCAGCATCTAAGTGATGAGGCACACATAGCCTTCGGAGAGCGGTTTGGGAAGATTGAGCTGCTTCGTGGTGATGGGCGCAAGGCGGTGGAGATCAGCAACGTCAACCCTAATGGTTCGGTCATGAAGCCAAAGGAAAAGCGCTATCAGACGCTCCGAGGTAACGAGGGTTGGCACACCGATAGTTCATACATGCCCTTAGCTGCAAAGGCTTCGATTTTGACCGCACATAAGGTTCCCTCCGAAGGGGGACAGACGGAGCTTGCCGACATGAGGAGTGCTTTCGACATACTTGACGAGGCAATGAAGCAGCGGATTGCAAACCTTTCGGCTTATCACTCGCTCTACGCGTCCCAGGCGAAGGTCGGTTACACTTTCAAGACCGGCGAGTCCTATGGGTACCATACCAAAGGGGCTCCTCTGCGGCCGTTGGTCAAGATCCATCCTGTGACGGAACGCAAATCACTTTTCATAGGCCGGCACGCTTACCGTATCCCGGGAATGGAGGATTCGGAAGCCCAGGCTTTGCTCGACCAGTTGCTCGATTATGCGTGTCGTCCTCCGAGAGTTTATACGCACGCGTGGAAACCCGGGGATCTGATGATGTGGGACAACCGTTGCATTTTGCACCGTGCGAGTCCCTATAACTACGAGGAGCCAAGGATAATGCGTCATGTCCGTGTAGCGGGAGAACCAGAAAGTGAACTTGTCGATACCGGACCAGACGACCGTGCTGACGGCTTCGAGCCCCTGGGCGCGCCGGGCTAACGAAATCTGCGCTCCGCGACCTTGGACAAGATGACGTCAAGATGATGATCCAAGAATTTTGTCAGGATACGATCTTTGCTAATTCAGAAATGACTTCAAATCACTTCCTTCATATTTCACTTCGAGGAGTCCGGGGGAACCGTAAGTTGTAGGATATTAAACGTCTGATACGAAAGACCGTAAACGAGAAAAAATAGCGGCGGTGATTTCCTCCGCCATACTCTCAAGAATTTGATTCATAAAGCGTTTTTTCGACGAGGCTTGACATGGAGAGGCTCGAATCGCTCTGTTCTTCTCGTAAGCCGTTTATTACGCCCTTGCGATCTTTTTTGGGGCGGTTCTGGCTGACTTTCCATTTTCCTTCTATCCTCGTGATTGGAAGTTCCATGCCCACGACCCCGCGTTTCTGTTGGCTTACGAAGTCCTCCGGCGCATCGCTCACTTCCCAGGGGACTGGGCGGGTCGCTTCTTGTTGGTCGGTCAATGTCACCAGCTGGTTATCGAGCCAGGCAGGGTCATTTGTCACCTTTACCGTGCCATGGGCGTGCACCGCCGCATAGTTCCAAGTGGGAACTACCTTGCCGTGCTTCTTCTTCGATGCATACCAAGATGGCGTAATGTATGCCTCCGGGCCCTGAAAGATGACAAGGGATTCGTTGCTTTCGAGCTCGATTTCTTTCCAGACCGCATTGTTCTTAGCCACGTGGCATCGCAAGGTCCCAAGTGTTCCGGCCTCCCGATCGATAACAAAAGGGATGTGGTTGGCACTCAATTTCCCGTTGTACAACGTGACTAGTGTCGCAAGCGGATGTGCGCTGATTAGATCGTGCAAAATTTCGAGCCGGGTTTCCTCGAAGTGGCCAGGTTGATACATCGGGTCACATTTTCTGTTTGGGATTATTAAAAGAGTTTATTGGTTGGATTATCGAATTATTCTGGATCAAGCTATTCACTGTGATCTCAGCGATCTGGTTGCTTCTTTGTCAACTTCGTTTGTATGAGGATAGATCACCACGCCATAGTCGCGTTCGGCTGCATGTTGGGAGACCACTCCGTCTCTGACATCGCGCCAAACTAGCTCGATGGGTCGGTTGAATGGATCACCCCAACCGCCACCGCCAGGTGTATAAGCCACGATGCGTGCGGGACCGAGGCGTCGCACCCCGTATTTGGGGGGAATAAAATATTCACCGTCGACAGGCTCGATCCTTTGCTCCCCGACGGCGCCCGTGCCTCCCCCTTCAACACCGAATCCTGAGGGAGTCTCGAGCCCCTCAGCTCGGAAGGACCAGGTGCATGACACCAAGATATCTGCCTCGTAACACACGCCTGTTCCACCGCGTCGAGTTCCGGGTCCAGCGGAATCAGTCCGCAATTCCCAACGCTTGTAGCGCACTGGAAAGAGTTGTTCGTGAAACTCTAGATTTGGCAGATCTAGTCCACCTAGCGAAATCAGGTGTCCCATTTGGGGAAAGCCGTCGCGCTCTGCCGTCGCGCCCGGTGTTCCCATGGCATGCCATTGATACATCACCCAAGAACTTCCATCGGGGTTCCCGCCAGTGATGTGATTGTGTGTCGTCTTTGACCATCCGGCGCAGGCCCGTTCAGGGGCCGCCTGGGCTAGCGCTCGCCAAACGGCATGTGTGATTTCATGGGCTACAAAAACAGTGTTCATGGTCATTGGCGCCGGCGGGTGAGCGTTCACGATGCTTCCTTCGGGTGCGATGATCCGGGCGCAGCGATATGTGCCCTCGTTGCGCGGGATATCTGTGTCGAAGAACGATGAGAGCGCCAAGAATGCAGCTGAATAGGTATTGGCCAACGAAGAGTTCTTGAAACCCTTCATTTGCGGGTCACTATTCGTGAAGTCGAGTGTCAACGAATCTCCAGCGACCGTAAGTTCTACGCGGACAGCATAGTCAACCTTTTGAAAACAATCGTTATCGGTGTGATCCTCGCCTAAATATTTACCGTTGGGTAGGCGTGAAATAGCGCTTCGCATCCTAGCCTCGGCGTGGTCAAGCACGCCCGCCAGATGGTCGAAATAAGTTTTTAGCCCAAGTTCTTCCGCGAGCGCCCGCACTCTTTCTTCACCGACTCTGGTCGAGCCGAGCATGGCCCGCAGATCACCATCCAAAAAATCGGCAGTGCGCGAGTTGATCAATAGCAATTTCCAGAGGTCGTCTCGTACTTCGCCGCGGTCTACCAACTTCATTACAGGAAGGCGGACGCCTTCGTGCCAGATCTCGGTGGCCTCAGGGTTATAGGTTCCCGCAAGACCACCGCCAATGTCCGACTGGTGTGCACGATTGCAGCAGAATCCCGCGAGCTTTGTTTCAGATTCGACAAAGATTGGTCGCGCGATGACCCAGTCAGGCAAGTGGTTTCCACCTGCGACATAAGGATCGGACAGAATAAATACGTCTTTGGGATTTATCCTGTCCTGGAAGTCTCGCAGCAGCGCACGCACAGCGAAACCGCCGCCGCCGGTGTGGATCGGGATACCGTCGGCATTTGCGACCAATGTACCGTCTGGGTCGGTGATAAAACATGAGAAGTCATGGCTTTGGCTGAAAATCGGGCTTCTTGCTGTCCGTGTCATCACCCAGCCCATGTGTTTAGTTATCTGATCAAGCCTGTTCTGCATCAATGCCAGGATTACAGGATCTCGGGCGCCGGACGGATCTCTAGCTTCGGCGGGCCGAACGATGTCTGGCACGACCGCCGCTACCTCGATCATGAAGTTCCCAGCATTATCGAGTTTCAAAACATCGCCGGGGCCTAGCAAGAGGGTTGTCGTATGTTCCTCGATCAGCGCTGGGCCGTTGATCACATGTCCGAGGCGCAAGTCGCTGCCGTGATAGATGGCTGTCTGGAGCCGGCCGTGTTCCGGGTGCCAGACTTGGCGGGTTTCCACCGCTGTCACTTCGGTCACTGCGTCGATTTCTGCTGGTTGCGTCCGAGGTGTTCCTGTTGCCGCTCGCACCGTGACCCGTAGCGCGGCTGTCATGATGGTTCCGTTTGGCTGCACATGACCGTAAAGACGTTGATATTCTGTCTCGAAAGCGGCACGGATCACGCTTGCGTCGAACTTGCCGTGGACGGGAACGCGGATCGACCAGAGTTGGCCTGTGTAATGGAGATCGATCCCACGGTCGATCGCGATCCTGGTTTCGTCGAAACCTTCCGCCTGCATCGTAGACACAGCCTGGGCATCCAGGTCGGCAAATCTTTCATTTATCCTTGTGGGAGCTAGTTCGTCTAAGTTACCTCTAATGTAGCGCTGGAAGTCGTGGCGGACATCGGCGTGGAGCATGCCGATTGCGCAAAGTGCGCCCGCGTCGCGCGGCACGAAGACTCGTCTGCACCCCAATCCTCGCGCGACACTTACCCCATGCATCGGGCCCGCGCCTCCGGCTGCGACCAGAGTATAACGCTTGGGTGCGTGACCGCGCTCAATCGAGATGTATTCCACCGCGTGGAGCAGGTTTTGTTCTAATAATGCAATGATACCGGCGGCAGCGTCCTCCACACTGATTCCAAGCGGGCGGGCCACCCGGTCTTCTATCGATGCGCGTGCGGCATCTAGGTCTAGGGTGAGTTCCCCCTCGACATAACCGCCAGTGTGCAGGCGGCCGAGGACCAATTGTGCGTCGGTGACTGTAGGTTTTGTGCCGCCTAGGCCGTAACAGGCGGGACCGGGCGCCGCGCCTGCCCCTTCCGGTCCAACGTAAAGCAAACCCGCTGGGTCGACGCCAGCGATCGTGCCTCCGCCAGCACCAATTGTGTGGATGTCGATAGATGGGGTCGACACGTGATAACCCGCGATCATGAGTTCCTGTTTTGTCGCCACGCTACCGTTTGACATTAGCATCACGTCGCACGATGTCCCGCCGATCTCCATGGATATCAGGTTGCCCTCGTCCTCTGGGGGAACACTAGTTTGATCCATGGCGTGGCGGAAATAATCCAAAGCTCCGACCGCCGCCGCCGGGCCACTGAGTAAAAGATTGACTGGGCGTTCTGTGATTTGGGGGACAGAGATTGCACCGCCATTCGATTGAACTAGGAGAATCGGTTTTGCGAGGCCTTGTTTGCGCAACTCGGTATCCAGGTTCCTCAAATAGGCTACGATGCGCGGTGCCAGTGTTGCATTGATGACGGCGGTCGACGTGCGTTCATATTCTCCCATCATTGGGGCAAGTTCTGCTGAACTAGTGAACCAGGCCTCTGGCCAGATATCCTTGACGCGGTCAATGGCTTTCTTTTCGTGTAATGGATCAAGGAAACTGTTGAACAGCGCTACCGCGACGGACTCTACGCCGTGGTCTTTGAAGTGATTGACGGCTCTATCGACATCGCCGACCGAAAGTGGGACGTGCTCGGTTCCGTCACTGTCAATCCGTCCGCGGACTCCCTGGCGGAGGTGGCGCGGTACCAAGACGGGCGCGTAGGGTTCGCGATGGTTCCACTGGTCGTCGCGGAGTCCGCGCCGGATTTCAAGGGCGTCGCGAAAACCCTCTGTCGTGATAAGCCCGACCTTCGCTCCTTTCCCTTCTAACATCGTATTTGTGGCGATGGTTGAACCATGGACGAAGAGCACGCAATTTTGAAGAACGTCGCGGACACTGCAGTCAAGTCCTTTTGCGAGGTGGGCTAGTGCTGCCATTACGCCGCGGCTGGGGTCGCTTGGTACCGAAGGAACTTTTGTGACTCTGCTCTGCCCATTGGCATCCGCTAGAACCAAATCAGTAAAGGTGCCCCCAACATCGATCCCGATGCGCCATGGCGTTGAGAGATCCCTTACCCTGATAGTTCCGGTTTTCATACGGAGCTCCGATTCTTTGCGCTGGAGGGTATCAGGGCGGCGCAACGTCTCCAATCCGGGAGCCGATCAATGCTTGTTGTCCGAGCTGAAGGATCTTTATACAGGGATAGGCATTTCATTGGAAAGCTCATCAAAGGGGGCCGTAACCACTACTTGATCTTTAATCGCTGCGGATTTCGTAGACCAGAACCTTTGGTTCCCCTACTGTTGTGTGATGGAGCTTAACATTAACGAACGTATGAAGAAGCAGGTGGCTTGGCGACTTGGCCAAATGATACCTGCGAGGGATGTGCATACCTTGATGGACGCGGCAGTCCGTCCAATGGATACCGAGGCCCGAAAATTTGCTGAGGTGGTGTGGGATGGATTGCCAATGGAAACCAGGGTTTTGCTCGGAAACACGTTGGATGATTTCGTCGAAAGCCAGTCTGAACACCTTCGCTCTAAGGCCAACGCAGATTTGGCCAGGCAAAAGGAGAATGGCCCGGATACTTCGCGACCGTGGCAATAGGTTGAAGATAAATAGCTGCTGTTCCCCAGGAGGCGTCGGCTATGTGGTCTCGGACAATCAGTTTTGGTGTTTTGGACAATAAATGATGCGGGTACCGTCGCACGCCAAATTGGTGGGGGGAGTGTGGCTTCCAGAGGATGAAACGCATCTCGTGGACATGATGCTCCACAATCCTCGAGGTACAGTTTTTCGCGATGGTAAGGCCACCTACCAGATCCATAAGCTGGATGCGTGCTTAGCGCGATTGCCCAAAACTCGCTGCTCGGTTTGCGTTGATGTGGGGGCGCATGTGGGGCTTTGGTCTATGTGGCTTGCGAAAGCTTTTCGAACGGTTCACGCGTTTGAGCCAATGGACTTGCACGCTGATTTGTTTCAATTCAATGTGCCGGACGAAAATGTAGTGCTGCATCGCATGGCTCTAGGCGATGAACCGGGTTTTTGCAAAGTCATGTCAGTTGGGGAATCGTCCGGGGACGCGTTTGTAAAGCCTGGAACAGGAAATGTTGAAGTTCGCACACTCGACTCTTTTGCTTTCGAGGAGGTCGATTTCGTGAAGATTGATGTCGAGGGTTTCGAATGCCAAGTGGTTGAGGGTGGGCGGGACACTTTGTTACGGAACAAGCCTCTCATCTGCATCGAACAAAAGGACAAGGAAGCTCAGAACTTTGGTGGTATGCCGAAAGCGGCTTTGTCCTTTCTTTTCGGGTTAGGGATGGTACGGATGTTGGAGATTCATGGGGATCATATTCTGGGTTGGCGGGGTTGAGCCGGTGTCAGATGGGGTATGGGGATGATATAATGGTGACCGCGCGGGTTCGAACGGTTTACCGCCAGAAACCCGAACCGGTCCTGGTCGTGGGTTTGGATGGCCGTCCGCTTTGGTCCCAACTGTGGGATAACAATCCGAAGATCACTCGAAATCCCGATCTAGCAAGCCAGAAGATCGTCGATGGACCGGGAGCGCGACCTTATTTGGACTATGCCCGAATGACGAAAAGTAGGTTTGCGTTCCACACAATGGCTTTGGAACCTGGTGAGATCTTTCTAAGCGATGACGAAAAAGCGATGGGGCGAACGTTCGTTCTTGTCGAGCCGACCCTAAAGAGGGGGGCGAGCCTAAACAAGGATTGGGGGTTCGCGCGATATCAAGCGGTGGTTGACGCCTTGCCTCATCTGCCTTGGACACAGTTTGATTATGGTGCACCGATCCTGCGTGGTGTCGACGCGGTGTCGACCCAGTCCTTCAGACATGCATGTGCATTGATGTCGAGCGCGACGGCGGCGTTGCTTCCAGAAGGTGGATTACACCATGCGGCGGCGGCCCTTGGAATTCCCGCGGTGGTTATTTTCGGCGCCTATATATCCCCAGATGTCACGGGGTATGATGGTCATATCAACATCGCGAGAGAAGTGCCCGATGTCGCCGGGCTCAAGCTAGCGCACCCTGTTGCCCAGGAAGCATTATCTAGTATTTCGATTGGCGAAATAGCTACCGCGATAGCATCCTTGGTGCAAAGAGATCTTCAAAACAATCCTGAACCTCAATTACGATGATTCTGAATTGGTTCATTATTAGATTCACTTTGGGCGATGTAGGCGTTGCTTCGAACAGATTAAGGGGAATCTTAGGGTGATTTTTGGCCTGTATCCTCCAATATCATGGCCGCACATTTTTCACCGATCATGATTGAAGGCGCGTTCGTATTACCTGAAATTAAGGTTGGCATAATTGAGGCATCCGCAACTCGCAATCCCCGGAGCCCGTGGACACGCAGCCGGTCATCCACCACGGCCAACGGATCCGAACCCATTTTGCAGGTTCCGACGGGGTGATAGGTAGTCTCGGCCATTTCTCTTACCCATTCCAGGATTTGTTCATCGCTAGAAAGTTCAGGGCCAGGGGCCAACTCTTGAACCCCAAGTGGCTCCATTGCTGGCGCCCTCATTATCCGGCGGACGATGTTGACAGCGGCGACTGTGAGCTCGGCATCCACCAGCGCGGAATGGAAATTGAAGTTAATCGCTGGCGATGCCATCGGATCGGCAGAGGTGGCGTGGACGGTTCCGGTGCTCTCGGGCCGCATCGGGTGCGCATAGCAGGTGACCCCGTTTTCCCGCGACAAGGAATAGCCGGGTTCATAAAGCATCGGAACCCAACCAAGAAGGCAGTCGGGCGCATCCAATCCGTCGCGCGAACGCACAAAGGCTCGCAAAGGGGCAACAGGTATTCCCATCATGCCGTTACGTCGAACGGCATACCGCATGGCTTGCCAGATCAATCCAAATCCACGGCCCCGATCGTTGTAGGTCACTTTAGGTGCATTAATCCCCCAGCGGGTCCGTGGCGCGTAGTGATCGCGTAAATTTTCTCCTACGCCGGGAAGGCTTTGGTGTACGGGAATACCCAAGGTATTGAGGAATTCCGGTTGGCCTATGCCGGATAGTTCGAGAAGTTTAGGGGAGTTGATCGTTCCGGCACAGACCACTACTTCCCGGGTAGCCTGGGCTAAATGGGACGTTCTATCGATCAAGTATCGCACTCCCGTGCATCGTTTGCCTTCAATCACAAGGGATTCGCCCAACGCTCTGGTCACAATTGTCAAGTTTTTGCGATGGCGGATTGGATCCAGATAGCAATGCGCAGTGCTCATTCGCCGCCCACGGGCAATAGTGGCTTGGCTCATCGCGATGCCATCTTGGCTG
>PBMU01000090.1 GCA_002722775.1 Rhodospirillaceae bacterium | reverse complement strand
TTAGAGACTTTGGAACATTTTCATGCAAATATAGCTGTTTGGGATAGTTGAATTGTGTTTGAATATGAGATTAAAAATCGGAACTCTGAGCTAGAGTGATGAAAAATTGGTGCCTATTTTTTGACTTAAAAAATGCGAAATTTAGCCTGGCTGGCCTTCAAAAACCTTATTGGAACCGCTTTATGACGAGTGGATCTGATCAAGAACAGGTATCAGATAGCTTCGGAAGACCTCGGGGTTTTCAGACATTGGGAAATGCCCGACCCCATACATAATCTCGAAATGCGTCGCGCCTATCAATTCGGCTAGTTCACGCCCCATCTCAGGTGTAGCGGACACATCGTAATCGCCACTTAAAAGGTAAATTGGACAAGGCGAGCCTCGCAACGGTTCAGCGAGACCATTCCGCAGGTCCCCATCTATGAAATAATAATGCAAGTCACCCATAAAAACACCCGGGCCACCCTGCATATAGTGCCACATCGTCTCCCACCGTTCCGGAGCCGGGGATTGAGGCGCCATCATTCCAGCCATAGAAGCACCAGCCATCTTAGGTCCATGGACATCAGGCCGATTCAGTAGCAGGTCCGGTGCCGGGTCGCCGATGCTGCGGTCCTCGGCATGGAGCGCCGACTGCAGGCCTATAGCGGCGCGAAACCGTTCGCCATGACGTAAAGCTAGGTGCAGTACAGCGCGCCCACCTATCGAACACCCCATAACCACTGGACGCTCTAGCCCCAGCGCGTCAATCAGCGCCATTACGATCTCGACATAACCATCTGTGGTGAGCTTATAGATCTCCTTCTCGAACCCAGAGGGAGGTGACGATTTTCCGTGCCAGGGTAAATCAAAGGCAATTACTCGGAAGCGCTGAGTAACGTCAGGGTCATTCAGGACATGGCGATACTGGCGTCCGTCGCTGCCGGCGGTGTGAAGACAGACCAGGGGTATCCCATCGCCCGCCTCTTCGAAATAAAGCCTGTGGGCTCGGCCCGCGATGTTAAGTCTGAGATAGCGTCCAGCGACTGGTTCAATGGATGATAAAGCGCCGTCTCGGCCGTCGTTTTCCCCCTGATCCGGGCTAAGATTTGAAAACAACATCTCCAATAGCAAGAGATGCTGGAAGAACTTCACCATATCTCCTGTCACAATCAGATTGCGGGTCCGGCGCATCGTATTCAGCGTCTGAAACCCTGGTTTGGGTTCGGGTTTGGCAAATTCCACCCAAGCTTCGGTCGAAGCACTGAGAGCTATGTCCGGCGCCACCGATACCTCATCCGACAAACCAGCCCCGTCTTGGTTCACTGTCAGATAACGCGTATCACTACCGTCGCGCAGTTCGACGACCAGAGGGCCGTATCGGCAGTGCAAGCGACGGTTTTCGTCGGCGGCAGCGGCTTCGATCACGCGTTCGAACATAAAAACTACCTATCCGGTCACAGTATCAAAGACGCGAGCCACATCATCCAAACTATCCAGGTCTAGGCATGCATCTAATGCTGCACTGGCCCGATTGTCACCAAACACTGGAGAGACGAGTGAATGGAATTTTATAGTCAACCGCCGTTCTTGTTCATCCAAATCGCCTGCCGGAACCCCACAATCCGCAAAACCGGCAATCATGCGCCCGTCTGCCAAGTCCACTTCGACCTCGGCCTGCATGCGACTTGTAAGCCTGTCATCACCGATCACCTCGACTTTTTCGCGCAAGCGAACCAGATCGGGACGATGGGCGATCTCATCCGTGTAGCTGGCAAGAGCGCCGGTATCGATCCCAAAAAGTGTCATGGCTGCAGTGTGGCGCATACTGAACTTTACCTCGAGCCCGGTCTCCGGTTCTTGAATATTACAAACCGAAAAATTAGCTGGCTTAACCCTTTGACGGACCGCTATCACCTCAGCCGGATCAACCCTATTCTCCTCCCGCAGCTGCTGCAAAGCGTCCATGCCAGCATGCGTGAGATAGCAGGCAGCGTGATATTTGAAGAGGTTTTCCTCAACGGCGTAAGGCGCAGCCGGGTCTGGACGCACGGCGCCAGGTACAAAGCTCGCTGCCTGGGTTGCGGCAAAGCCGTAGGGACATTCGATCGCATCAACCCGGCTAGTGAAGCCCTCGGCGGCAAGACGGGCAGCAAGCAAACCGTTAGAGGCCGCTTTACCTGCGTGCAGCGGCTTGCACATAGTCCCAAACATCGCTTTTAGTCCCGCCGTTTGGGTGGCGGCTATACCCAGCGCCGTCGCAGTCTGTTGGCCGTCTAGCCCTAAAATTTTGGCTGCGGCCGCGGCTGCGCCGAAACTCCCGACCGTTCCGGTCGTATGCCAACCAGCGTCGTAATGACTTAGGCCCATCATGTCGACAAGCTGTACCTCAACTTCATATCCCGCGATGAATGCGGCCAGGAACGACTCACCATCAATAGGTATTTCATCGGCCAATGCCATGAGGGTCGGAACAACCGGCACGGTCGGATGTCCCATCATCCGCTGGTTCACGTCATCGTAGTCTAGAGCATGCGACGCCGCCCCATTCACCAACGCTGCCTGCGAAGCAATCAATTTCTCGGGGTGCCCAATGATTCGAGCCTGACCTATCGCACCCTCAGCCAGAGCTACGTCAATCAGCTTGCGAGTCAACGGTTCATCGACACCACCGACGGTGACAGCAATCCAGTCCAAAACGCAATGCTTTGCCCAGCGGCGTGCGGTTTCCGAAATATTAGAAGGAGCCAGACCTGAGGCCATCGCAGCCAGATCCCTGGTTGGCGCCAATTCAGAGGGGTCATTTGTTTCAAGATTTGCCATTCGAACACTCCCGCATAGCGAGCTAGACACTCAAGGAACGATATCCGCTCGCCATGTCCGAGCCCAGAGTTCTCGTGCGCGTGGCTAAGATATCGGATTAGTGGTGTTGGTCCACCATGGCCCAATGCTTGGAGAACGCTTCCATAGAAACGAAAAGATTCATCTTCAAGACTTGCCAGAACATACCAGCCAGTGTCGTTTTTGGTGTCTTGGCGCCCTTTTTTTGAAGGATTCTCAGGCAGCGGAGAAATCGTACCCGAACAGCTTGGCTATAATTGTGGCTTGGTGGTCGAACATTGGTCGGCCGTAGTGGATCGAACAACCATTGGCCTGAGCCGCTTTCAGAATTGGCGTGTCCACCGGGTTCATGATAATTTCGGCTACCAATTGGTGTTGCTCCAGAAGTTCTGGATTGATTGGGAGGGCATCGGTGGCCTTCAACCCTAAAGAGGTGGCATTGATTACTATTTCGAAGCCTCTCGGATCGCCGTCGTTGGCCGAAACATCTACGTTGGGATACGCTGCCTTAACAACTTTCGCCAGTTCCTCCGCCTTTTCCCGAGTTCGATTAGCTATACCTAACCGGGCAACGCCAGCATCAGCCAGTGAGAACGCGATAGCCCGTGCAGCCCCTCCGGCGCCTACCATGAGCGTTTGCCTGCCGGTGACCTCAAACCCGGCTGCCAGCATGCCATCTACGAAACCCTTCCCGTCGCAATTATCCGCGATCAACCGGCGCTGGTCGTCAAACGCTGCGAAATTCACGGCGCCAACTAGTTGGCCCTGGCGCCCGATCTCATCGCAAAACGCCATCATCGGCAGCTTGTGTGGCAGCGTTATCGCCATGCCCCCGAAATTCGGCATCGCCCTGAGGCCAGCAATAGCGGTTTCCAGCCCCGCGGGTGGAATATGCATGGGCACCATCACCGCATCCACACAATGCTTTTCAAAGAGCTTGTTCAATACCGAGGGCGCGCGCACATGTTCAATCGGATCTGAGATGCAAGCGAAAACCCGAGTTTTGCCGGAAATGTTCAAGGCCACTTGCATGATATCTCCCGGAGGTATGTCCGTGCGAAACGGATCCCTACACGCTTGGACCAGTGTGTGCAATTCGGCCCAGCATTCTTACCCTGGCGTCTATGGCCAGGTCAGTGCAGGATGTCAATTGGTTAAAACTATGCCCGATCTAACATGAAATCATCCCTTTCATTTCTCGCTATTTCCCTGACCGCCTTCTTGCTTGGAGGTTGCGAGGGCAAGGGTATGACGGCAATCTGGATCGACGCTCGGGAGGCCGTCGGAAACGCGATCGCAGCGGTCGATATCACTACCGATAAACAATCACTGGCCGTTCTGCCTCCCAAGGAAGCCGTCGGGGATGTGAAGACAAACCCTGATCCAGAGAAGGGCAGGCCGACACCCGATCCAAAATCGTCCTTAGACAAGCGTTTCAAAATCTATCTTGAGAGCTCCGGGTTCCTCCGGCGACTGCAGGAGGCAGCGATCACCAACGATGCCTACTTAACACGAGAATGCACGTCGTCTTATAATGTCACATTGTCCGAAGCCAAGCGCCAGACCAAACCGACATTCAAGATGGCCGAAGACACCCCACATCCAAGTGCAGGAGTCTGGCACGTAAGCTACACTTCACGGCGATGCGGCGAGACTGCGCTCTATAGAGCTATCTTTGGAGGTCGAACAGACGCACCTCCAAACATGCGGATCAGCACACCGGGCAATTCGACGGCTCCAAGAGGGATTGCTAGGCAGATACGCGCCAAGATCAAAAATGTAGCCATGGCGGCGGCGGGACTACAGCATTGCAAGGACCGTCGCATCGTTGACACCCGGTCAGAACCCCAAGAAAAAGACGTCCGCAACAACGAAATCGAATGGCGTCAACGTACTGCCGAAACCTGGAAGCTCGACATCTGCGGACGGCTAGTCGAGATTGCCGTTCATCACGGCCTTCGTGTCGGCATGCAGAAACCCCACTTCACCATCATCGAAGCCCCAGAGGTGCAATGGACGCCATCGGGGCGCATAACGCCAAAAGAAATCGATTTACCCCGTTTGGAGGCCGCATTAACCAAGGTGGCAGCCGGTGACAGCAGGGCTTCGCTTGACTATCTATGGTCGGAAGCACGTCGCGAGGTGCCGTTCGCCCAAACTGTGATCGCCGGTTTGCTACGCGACGGTAAGATCGGGGAAGTAGACATGGACCGGGCGGCCTACTGGGCGCTCCGGGCAGCTTATGGCGGTTATCCGGCTGCGATGGAAATGGTGGGAGACATATACGCATCAGGATCCTGGGTCGTCGTCGACAGGAGATTGGCAGCCGCCTGGTACCGCCGCGCCGTCGAGCGGGGGGCCACGTCGGCAAAGGAAAAACTCGACGCTCTAGCAACGACCCAGCTTCGATGAGGCTTTTCTGATTCTCACCCTAGTTTGATCAATCGTGTAATCTCAACTGGGGCGATGGGGATACCGCATTCAATTTTGTGTCTTCAATCCCTGTCTAAGCCGCCGGAGCCATTGAAACGTTCAGCAGTCACATAGTCTGGCGCGTCAAGCAGCAGCCACAGTACAAGTTTCGCCATCTCCTCTGTATTTGTCCGCACCCCCACCGGCACGCGCGCCGTGCGCTCATCGAGATAGGCCTCAAAATCACTACGCCCCTCAATCTCGGCCATCATTCGTTCGGTCCGCTCCTGCATTTCGGTATCCATCATGCCAGGGGCAAGCGAATTTACCCTTATTCCATTTGGGGCTAGTGCGATCGCGGCGGTGCGGGTGATCGAATCGACCGCGGCCTTGCTTGCTGCGTAGTGGGCGTAGTTCGGAAGCGCCATACGGGCCGCCGGCGACGTGACATTCACGATCCGTCCGCCACCACGCACCTTCATCGCCTTTCCAGCAGCCGCGCAGAGCAGTGCCACAGCACGTACATTCACCTCGAAGGTCCGGTCCCAAGCCGCTGCAGTCATTTCGAGAAAAGCCTCGACGGTGGCATAACCCGCGTTGTTCACCATCCCGTCGATGCGCCCAAACCTGGCTAACATTTCGCGCACCGCCTGATCGGGTCCATCGGGCGTCGCTAGATCCGAGATGATCACGCTGGCGCAATCCTGCGCGATCTCAGCGCAATCTAACGCGGTGCGTGCAGCACCCGCTTCGTCGATATCGCAGATCCCGACTTGGACATCACGGGCAACAAGCGCCAATGCCACCGCGTGACCTAAACCAGCTGCAGCGCCTGTGACGAGGACGACCTTCGGGTCCTCAATCATTGTCGAAGACTGAAAGTGCCGTTCGATTTCTCTCGATGAACTCCTAGTCGTAGACGACACCCAATCCCGGACCTTCTGGCACGGGCACGCAACCGTCCACGCCAACGCAGTCCAGCATGTCGGAGTAGCCACAGGTATAAACTGGTGGCACGGCGTTCGGCGTATCGGGGCCGACTAGTGCTACTTCGTAGAAATTCGTGTTCCGCATGGCCGACATAACGTGGCGATGTGCCGGACCACATGCATGCACCTCGACGTCAATCCCAAAGGCCTCACCCAGATGTGCAATCTTCATCGCGCCCGTGATGCCCATGTCGAATTCAGGATCCGAGCGAAGGAAATCGGTGCCACCAGCCACCAGGAAGTCGGCCTTTGGCTCGACGCCCCGGATGTGCTCAGTCTGCAAGATTGGCGTCTTGATCATAGACCGAAGCTTGTTGTGAGCGAAAGCAGACACTCCAGTGTCCCGATAAGGATCCTCGAACCAGAAATACCCAGCATCGTCGCAAGCGCGCCCAACGTAAAGCGTATCGGCAAAGGTCCTGAGCTCGCAGGCAGGATCGATCATCAGGGTCATCCGATCCCCAACTTCCTTTGCGACGTGCAGCAGGTTCTGTGCCTCCTCGCGAGCGTTTCCATCATTCCACCCATGAATCTTGAACGCTCGGTATCCCAATCCAAAGCATTCCTCGGCAAAGTCAGCGAAAGCTTCCTTACTATCGAGGCCACCGTTGCGGTCGGCGTGATACGTACTGGCATAGGCCGGAAGCCGCTGTCGATAGCTGCCGAGAAGCATGCCGACCGAACAGCCAAGCTTTTTTCCGGCCCAATCCCAGAGCGCGATGTCTAGCGGGCCATGGCCCATATGGTCAAACTGTCGCAGTTCACGTTTTAGGTCGTTATATATTCCCTCCCGATGTTCCGCGTGCCGACCAACCAGGTGCGGGCCCAGCATCTTAGTCTGGGCGCATGCCGATGCTGAGCCAACCCAATGGGTGACATATTCACCACGGCCCCCATCCTCAGTTTCAACCACAACCGCGTACTTACCGATCCGAGTGACAGCTCCTTTGGAATAGACTATCCCGCCAATGCTATTAGCTCCGCAAATGGTTCCCAGATTCTCTGCATCGAAACCGAATTCGTGCACTTCGACCCGCGTGATGAGCGTCATGGCCCCCTCCCAGTCCAACTCATAAAATTGATTACCCCACGGCGGCAAGGAGCGCCAATTCATTCACCTGCGGGGGGATTGCTAGCGCAGATCTGATTACCCTTCCTAGAATAGTTTTTTAGTCAAATGCGTCGCGTTTCCAAGCATGCTAGTCAAATCATCGCGTGATGTACCTAAACCCCAAGCCATTAGTTTACACAGCGCCACATTACTCGCCTCAGGATACGGAAATGACCGCCCCCACCAGGGCAAACAAGAGAACAAAATTAGTGTTTGAAACCTTAAACGAAAAAAAATTGTTCATCTTTCGTATCCACTGGAATATTTTGTCGGTCACTTCAAAATAAGCATCTTGCAGTTTAGATCAACTCTGGTTGAGTTATGGCACCCATCAATATCGATCGACGGCAACACCGCCACGCAAGTCAGGGCTCAGATTAATTTTAGCGGGTAAAACTGCTTGCAGCCAGTATTGTGGTTGAGCTCCATTATCTGAACACGCAATCTTGAATAATCATCATTTCCCAGCTCACGAATATCCTTCAGGAGGCAAAAATCCTCCGATTTCCTTTTCAATCAGTCTAGCGAAGTGGATCGTCGAGAGGTCCGCAAGATGCGGGCCGATGATCTGAATGCCGCAGGGTAGGCCCGACCGCGTTAGGCCTGTTGGGGCGCAGGTCGCGGGAAGGAAAACTACGCTTGGCAAACCCGCCCAAAACAACTGATCTACCGTCGGTTCGCCATTCCCATTCACGGGAATTAAACGATCTGCCCTTTCTCCTTGCTGATCGTGAGGAAACGCTGCCGATGCTGCCACCGGGGTCAGTAAAAGGTCGAACTCCCGAAAGAAGGTCGCCCATTCACAGCATAGGGATTCACGTTCCTCGTTCCAAGCACACCAGTCCTGGTGCGTCATGGTAATCGCCCGATCGACGATTGCCTTATAACTCATGTCATCTAGATCCGAGGCCTCAGCCCGAGCTCGGTGTTCCGCAATTATCTCAGCGGGCAGGCGGGCGCCTGTCGCGGCTCTGAGCAACATCATATAGACAAGATGCGCACGTTTCGTGTCGGCAACGGGGGAAACATTGTCATTTACACAAACGCCCAATGCGACAAGCTTATCGACCGTAGTCTGCAACTGATCTGTTAGTTCCAAATCCTGGGCACAGTTCGGGTCTTCCAGAATAACTCCAACCTTAAAGTCAGTAAGAGCCTTTTTCACCGAGTGTCTAATGTCCAGATTCCAGCCTCCAGCATCCCGTCCGCTGGGCCCAGCCATAGCAAGCGTCGCAACCTCAAGATCATCGGCGCCTCGTGCCAGCGGTCCTATGACCGAGATGTCTGCCGGCACGTTATTCCCCGGCAATCCGTAGCCTGTGGTCGGCAGTATCCCATAAGTCGGTTTATGACCAAAAACACCACAATAGTGGGCCGGGATGCGGATCGAAGCCCCAATATCACTCCCGGTCTCAATCCCCGTCAGACCCGCAGCCAGAGCGGCCGCCGACCCACCCGACGAGCCACCCGGCGTCCGACTTAGATCCCAGGGATTATTGGTAGTTCCGTAGATTGAGTTGAAACTCTGCCAGTCGGCCAGCATGTAGGGCACATTAGTCTTACCGAACAACGTAACCCCGGCCGCCCGCAGGCGATTAACCGACACGGCATCCTCTGCAGCGATATTGTTCTTGTGCTCGGCTACGCCCCAGGTCGATGGCGTGCCCGCCACATCAAAGCTTTCTTTGATGGTCATAGGCACGCCATGCAGCGGCCCGAAGACCTCGCCCCGCGCTAGCATTGCATCGGCCTCTAGGGCACGAGCCTTTGCCTTGTCCTCCTCCAGAAGAATGATCGCGTTCAGAGATGGGTTGTATTTCTCGGCACGCTCCAGGAAGTATTCAAGCAATTCCAGACAGCCAATTTTCTTATCCCGTATCATCGTGGCGAGACCGGTGGCGGTTTTGTAATGGAGGTCACTCATTACTTTCTCCAATAGTCTTCTCAGGACGTAAGAACGGCACAACGGGTATTGATACTGTGGTCAATCCGCTGCTTGCGGGTGAGCTGCGGGCTCCAGGCGCCCATACCGAATTTCAGGAGTTAGCCAGAACAATGCAATGCAGATCAAGGCCGAGACGATCGAGAATGCAAAGGTGAGATTATAACCGCCCGTTAGGTCGTAGATTAGCCCGGAACCCCAGGCACTGAGCCCTGCACCTAGGCCTTGAGCCAAAATAATCATGCCGTAGATCGCGCCAAGCCCGCGTCCGGCGAACAACATAGCCATAAGTGCGGTGATAATGGGGCCTCGCGCGCCCATGCTAAGCCCATATGGAATCACCCAGGCAAAAACCCAGTACTTAACCGCTACCTCTTGCAAGCCTGCAAGAAAGACCACTCCAATGATGGTGAGCATATAACTGATACTCGCCACCAGCGAGCGGCCAAACCTGTCGGCAGCTATGCCAGTAAGCAACATGCCGACAAAAGACAGCATACCGGCCATGCCGAAAGCGCCAGCGGCTTCAGTACCCGTGAAACCAATTTCCACCAGATAGGCAACGGACTGCACGCTCACACCGAATATGGCTAACGCGGTCAAAAAGTAGATCGCAAACATGGCCCAGAACAGCCGGGTCTGCATGGCTTCAAATAGGCTATATCCGCCTTGCACACACCCAGCCCTAATGCCTCGTGGATTCCCTGGCGCCCCACGCTCAATGGGTCCCCAGGGCATGACTGCGATTACCGGAACAAGACAGAGGAATGCGATTCCAAAATCCTGATAAGTGACCCGCCACCCCTGCGCCTCGATCATCATTTGAGTCAACGGCGCGAAGACCAGCAGTCCGAAGCCATATCCAGCATAGGCGAACGCGATCGCGGTCGCCAATCCTCGATCAAACCAGCGGCTAATCAGACTCTGTGCCGGCACCTGCCAGATCAGAGCGGCGCCGAGACCACCCATCAGGCCGATACATACATAGAATTGCCAAAGTTCCGTTAACCCGCCAGCAGCATAGTAACCGACGCCGAGGCAGGCGATCCCCACCACATAAACGATGCGCGATCCAAACCGGTCGAACAAATGGCCTGTCACGGGGGAGAACACGCCCATAGCTGTCATGTAGACCGCGTAGATCGAGGCCACGCTCGCTCGTTCCCAGCCCAATTCTGCCGACAATGGCAGTAAGAAGACAGCGTAGGTATCGCCCATGCCTCGGCCAACAGCCGACATTAAAACACAAAAGGCGACGATGGAGATCCCTATCAAAAGGATGCGAGTGGGTGACATTCAGTTTAGCGCCGTCTAGCTAGTATCCGCTAGATCCTAAGGAGGGACGTTTCGCGCCGATAGCAGGAACGGCCGGGTCAGGGGAATCATCACGAGACGGAACGGATGCAACACCATCAATTCGTGACGAGCCGCGCAGCTTCTTGACCCGCGATGCGGCCCAGCGCGACCGCCGAAAGAAGGCCGTTGCCGGATAGATAGCCTTCGACCGTGGTTCCAGACACTCCAACAGCCGCCCCTCCACCAGCCAGGAGATTAGGAAACGGCGCACCGTCCGAGCGCAGAACCCGGGCCGCGGTGTCGATCTCCACTCCCCCCTGAGTGTGAAACAATGCACCTGTGACCTTAACCGCAAACCAGGGTGGGGTAGCGAGACCAGGCGCGTTGCTAAAATCACGTCCAAAAGGACAAGGTTCAACCCCAGCAGCGTGCGCCGCCACCCGGACCAAGGTTGCCCGGACCACGTCGACAGGCGCGGCGATTATCCCAGCCAATTCACCAACCGTCTCAGCCCTTCGAATTGCGCCTAAAGCCTCGGCGCCACGATAGTCCGCAAATTCCATACCCAACGCATGTAACCGCCGATCATAGACATTCCAGGCTACGCCGTTAGTCTGGGCCAGAACTTTGACCGACTGTTCCGAATATCCCTCGTGTTCGTTGGAGAAACGCCGCCCTTCTGCATTTAGTTGAATGCCGCCCTCCATTATCAAGGCCCAGGTGATGAGCACGCCATGCGGTGTCGCAACCGACCCATGACCTTGATAGGCGCGCATGCAGCGTGCAACACCACCCAGGGCCTGACCCCATAATATTGCATCGCCCTGGTTGCCTTTATGGCCGAAATATATTGCTTTAGCCATGTCGGGAATATGGCGAGCAACCATGTCAGAATTGCCGCCGTAGCCGTTGCACGCCAGCACCAGCGCCTCACAACCAAGTGTATCGACCGTGCTATCTGGGCGAGAAATCTGGACGCCTGTGACCTTACCGCCGGCGTCAGCGAACAGAGCAGTGACATGGGCAGAAGTCACAATGTCAACACCTGCGGTGCCCAAGGCAGTGGCCAGATTAGCGACTAGTGTTGCGCCGGTCTTGTCGGGATGGGCGTGCATGCGTAGAACCGAATGTCCAGGATAGAGAAATCCGTCAATCAGAACAAATTTCTGACCATGGGCGGCAGCGAGCCATTCCAGTGTGGGTCCAGACGTGGCACATACCATTTCAACCAGGTCTTGGGGCGCTTTTCCTTTGGCCTTAGCTTGAACGTCTCGAGCGAAATTCTCAGCTGGATCATCGATCCCCTTATTGCGTTGCCAACAGGTTCCGGCAGCCGGAATAAAACCAGACGACAGCGCTGTCGATCCACCGGGTAGCGGTTCGCGCTCCAGCACTAGAACTTCGGCGCCAGAATCTTTGGCGGCAAGAGCCGCGATAAGCCCGCAGGCGCCCGCCCCGATCACGACAACCGGCACCGATATTTTGAAATTCCGGTCTGGTAGGATTCGGCTCATGAGGCGAGCCCAGAAAGAAATTCGGCACAGGACGTCACCTTTGAAACGGGCCGAAGGGCGTCGATCGCAATATCATGGACAGATACACTGAACGCTGCACAACCATCTTCCAGTAACACACAATCAAAGTCACGGACATGCGCATCACGCAGTGTGGACGTCACTCCGCCATTGGTGACAATTCCTGCGATTATTAGCGTCTGCACGTCCATTTTCCTAAGGTACCATTCCAAACGGGTCATATAAAAAGATGAGTAAGCCACTTTTTCCACTTTTGCGTCGACGGGATGTAGTTCATCCACCACATCATGGCCCCAGCCTCCGGCCACAAAATCACCCTTGCCCAAGAACGGGCGCATTGCGCGCAAATGTTCAGAGATGAATGGCTCGTCATCCCGACCTGGAACCAAAGTGAAGTGGGTTGACACGACGCAGCCGCCACGTGCGCGCACCCTCTGCGCGACCGGCGCTACGCGGGCCGGTATGGCCGTGATTTCAGCGGCCGTCGTGCCACTGCGCCCATACGCGCCATCCGGATGAATAAAATCGTTCTGCAAATCACACAGCAGCAGCGCTGTTTTTGTTAAATCTAACGAACCAAAGTCGAGGCTCATGCCTTCTCCGAAATCAGAACGTTGCCAAACCCATCAACCTCACCAACGAGCCCAGGGTCGACATAGATTGTCGCGTCGGGCTGCTCCAGAATTGCCGGGCCCAAAATGCGAGCACCTGACGGGAGGGAAAGCCGATCGAAAACCTGAGCTTCAACCCAATTGTCACCCGTGTGCAACCGACGAGTTCCTCGCGAGGCGGCCTCCTTGTTCGCAACTGGTGATGGCGCCAGCAGGGAAATATCAAAGCGCGAGCGCCGACCAATCACGGCGGTACGGAGGTTCATGACCCGGATCGGAATGCCCGAGAGTAACCTACCGTACGTTGCCCTATAGCTCTCTTCGAAAGCGGCGAGCGCAATAACACGATCGATCCCAGTGGTCCCTTTGTTGACGCCCACGGGTAGGCTAACTGAGACAGTGTGGGTCTGGCCAAGATAAAGCATGTCCAGTTCGAACTCCTCAATCCTACCCTCAAAGGTGACGCCTGATCGGTCGAGCACCTCGCGGCCGTCGGCGGCGCGAGCCACCATCTCAGCATCAAGGGCAGAGAAGTCTAATTCGTCCAGCATACGGTTTATGGTATGGACGTGGTCATGGCGCATATCAGCGATGACGCATCCCAGGGCGCTTGTCACGCCCGGATAGCGCGGTACAAGGGCATGAGACAAACCGACCTCGCGAATCAACGCACCAGCATGTAAAGCGCCACCCCCGCCAAACGGCATGGCAGCAAAGTGCTTAGGATCGTGACCGCGTTCAATAGAGACGAGACGGATTGCGCTCGCCATTTTTGCATTAGCAACTTTCAATATTGCGTCAGCTGCAGGGATAACTTCAAGCTCAAGTGGATCGGCAATATGTTCACGGATCGCCGAAACCGCCGCCCCAACATCGAGTCTGTCCAGACGCCCCCCAATCGGACGGTCGGCATTAATACGACCTAGCACCACATTAGCGTCAGTTACCGTCGGATGGACATTACCAAGGCCGTAACAAACCGGCCCGGGTTTGGACCCAGCAGACTCAGGTCCAACCTGCAATAGCCCGCTCGCATCCACCCGTGCTATCGATCCACCGCCCGCTCCGATAGTGATGGTCTCGATCATGGGCGAGCGGATCACCATACCAAAACCGATTGAGGTCTGCGGGCTAAGCGACGCGCGGCCTTCTGTGACTAGTGAAACGTCGAAACTAGTGCCCCCCATGTCGCACGTCACCAGGTTCGGATACCCCGCCTCGAACCCTATGTGGGCCGCCGCGATGACACCCGCAGCAGGACCAGAGAGTGCAGTACGCACCGGAAACGCGCGCGCCGTGTCGACCGACATCACACCGCCGTTCGACTGCACGATTAGCACCTCGCCTGCGAACCCACCGGCCCTAAGCTCATCCTCTAAGGCCGCAAGATATTGTCCGACTGTTGGTTGTAATATAGCGTTCAAAGCGGCGGTCGATGCGCGCTCGTACTCTCGGATCTCTGCTAATATTTCGCTCGAAACGGTGACACTTTCGTTAGGCCAAATCTCTTCGACTACCTGGCGCGCTGTGCGCTCGTTCGCATCATTGGCGTAGGAATTTATAAAAATAATTGCGACGGCCTCGCAGCCCATTTCGAGTAGCTGTAGTGCTGCTAGTTTAACGGAAGCTGGATCAACCGGTTGACGCACTGTTCCGTCGGAGAGAGTGCGTTCTGGGACCTCGAGACGCAGATCCCGGGCCACGGCCGGCTCAAAGGTCCCCCATAGGCCCCAGGTGTTCGGCCTGTCACGGCGGCGCATCTCCAGCACATCACGAAACCCAGCGGTAGTAATCACGCCGGTGCGCCCACCCTTACGCTCAAGCAATGCATTGGTCGCAACCGTGGTCCCATGGACGACAGTAATAACCTCCGCCAGTTCAGCAACGCAGGCGCGGATACCGTCGATTAACCCATGAGATTGATCCTCTGGCGTAGTGGGGACCTTAGCGATCTTGGCTAGACTTGAGCTTTCATCTAACACAAAGACATCTGTGAAGGTGCCGCCAACATCGACGCCAATGACTAGGCGAGAAGCTGTAACCGTCACCCCGCCCTCCGAACCGCCTCAGTGGCTTCGGGGTCGACAGAACCGTCGGGAAGCAAGGCGACCAGATAGTCGGCACGCGCGCGATGTGCGCTCACGTAACCAAGCCGTACATCCTCTGCAACGCGAGCAGGATCACGCTCGAGGGCAGGCCCATACCCGCCGCCACCCGGGCTTTCCAGACGCACCGCACGGCCGCGACACAAGTTAACACCGAACATCTTGGAAGTGAACGACGGTTCGTAATCCCGATCATCCAGCTCATATTGGAAGTGATTGAGCGCACCCGGCTTGCCCCCCAGAACGCCAGGCGGAGCAAAGCGGCCACGTTCACCAAACAGGAAAACGTCGGCTTGGCGTTCCAAGATCTCTATCTCATAGACCGCACCCAGCCCACCACGGTTACGACCCGGCCCACCACTATCAGTACGCAACGCCCATTGGCGAAACATAACCGGATACGCAGCCTCCAGGATCTCCAGAGGTGGGATCGTAGCCGTCGAGATCGGTGCGTTACCATGATTCAAACCATCACCCTCAGGGTGCCCCCCATGTCCCCCTCCAAAGAACGAGAACATGACCCAGCGGCGTCCGTCCTCACGATATCCGGCGAGCGAGAGTGCGTTGATCGTTCCGTATGCACACCCGTTGGTAAGTTCCGGCGCAGCTTCGGCCAACGCCTGGAACACGAGGTCAATTAATCGCAAGATGGTTTCGGTATAACCGCCCACGGGCTTAGGCGCTTCTACACACAGAATCGAGCCCGCGGGAATAACAAAGTCAATTGGTTCCAACACGCCGGAATTCGCCGGCACATCGCGAAAAACATGCTTCATGGCTACGTAGCAGGCTGCAATTGTGGTAGAGCGGGAAATGTTTACTGGCCCCAGGCAGGCCGATGCCGAACCGGAAAAGTCGAGTGTCATTGCGTCGCCCGAAATACCGATTGCTAGAGAAAGCTTCAAAGGTTCGTCCACAATACCATCATTGTCGAGCCAGTCTTCGGCCCGGTAGACGCCATCGGGGAGTTTGACGATGCTGGAACGCATAAGAGCGGCAGCGCGCACCTTCAACTCGTCCATCGCCTGGCGCACGGTGGCGTCGCCATACTGGTCGAGCAACTCTTCTAGCCGCCGAACGCCCAAGTTGAGGGCATTGATCTGACCGTTAAGATCACCATAGAGGCTGTTCGGCAAACGAGAATTCGCCAGCAGAATATCGACGATATCCTGACGCAAACTGCCAGCCTCAAATAATTTCACAGGCGGCATCAGGAAGCCCTCTTGATAAGTCTCGGTGGCGACAGGGTTGTAGTTACCCGGGACATTACCGCCGACGTCATGGTAATGGCCGACCGAGGCCAGGTAGCAAAACACTGCGCCCTCCCGGTAAACCGGGCGGACTAGTCGGAAGTCCGAGAGGTGGGTGCCGCCATGATAGGGATCGTTAAAAATGTAAACATCACCGTCGGACATGTCACCGTCACGTGCGGCCTTGGCGATCACCATTTTGACCGCGAAGGACATTGCTCCGACGAAGATCGGAAGGCCCGATTTGCCCTGAATCAGCGTATCACCAGACTCTGGATCATAAATCCCGTGACTCGCATCGTGAGCCTCAGCGATGATCGGATTAAAGGCGGAGCGAAACAGGGTTGCGTCCATCTCATCAGCGATATGCTCAAGACGGCCGCTAAGCACGGCCAGCGTCACGGGGTCAATCATCGCTGCTCCCAACGCTATCGTCCTTATTTGTTATCCCACATATGCGCGCGGCGTCGTAACGCTCACCTGTCGCGAGCATATCTGGTGTGCCAATCAGGGCGTTCAATTCCCTAAAATCAAACATGCGATTGCGCCAGGCTGCCGTCGATCCAGATGTGATCAGATCACCGAGATACTCTTGCATCGAAAATGCGATAGCTCGCACGGTTCCCCCGGGGAAGATGACCATGGAATAGCCGAGCTGCTGCAAATCATCGGCACTCGAAACTGGTGTACGTCCACCTTCAACCATATTAGCGAGTAGCGGTGCAACACCCCGGAAGCGTTCGTTCATAGCGATCATCTGCCCACGGTCCTCTGGCGCTTCAACGAACAGCACGTCAGCGCCAGCCTCGCGATAACTCTCCGCCCTATCAAGCGCTGCATCGAAACCTTCGACAGCGATCGCGTCAGTTCTCGCCAGGATCAGTGTGGAGGCGTCGCGCCGCGTATCGACAGCTGCTTTCAATTTGCCAACCATCTCGTCCGATGAAATTAATGATTTACCGGTCAAATGGCCGCAGCGCTTAGGTAGGTCCTGGTCCTCGAGCTGTATCGCAGTAGCCCCAGCCCGCTCGAACTCTCTTATCGTGCGAATCACGTTTAACGCGTTGCCGTAGCCGGTATCGCCGTCGACCACCAGGTCTATGTCAATCCGCTCGCGGATGAGCGTAACAGTGTCAGCGACCTCGCGCATGCCAATCAAACCGATATCTGGACGTCCATAGCGGGTATAGGCGAGTGACGCTCCAGAGAGATACGCTGTCTGGAAGCCCGCCTGCTCGACCATGAGCGCCGAGAGTGCGTCGAAGACTCCAGGGGCGACCTCAATAGTCACATTCGCCAATCGTTCGCCCAGTGTTTCGTCTCTCAGCTGCCGTCCCGTAACAGTCTCCATCATGTCCTACTCCCTGCCAGCTACCCTGTTCACGAACAGCCGGATCCTTTCGTACACCGGGATTGTCGGCGGCAGCACTTACTTTAGCAACCAGTCATCGGGGAATGTGTTGGCTCCGAAGGCGAGACGTATCTGTAATTCGCTAAATCACGCTTAAACTTAACAAACCATGATAAGCTGCATGTGACGCAAACAGTCAATCCGTCCATCGAATGGCAAACTAGTAAGCTGTCTGGAAAAGTTTTAAAAATGGCCATGTTGCTTGAAGCGAGGCCGAATGAGCCATACAACTGGCAGGCCAATTACAAGACTCACAAAGAAGAGGGAAAGCGCTACCGCAAAATCGGCTACTGTAACTATATTATAACCCCCGCGCTGAACGCGCTCCTGAACCGGGGCGGCTAATAATGAGTAGGATCTAGCTCCAATCGTGACCACCCGTTGACAGGTTCGGCCCGATACGCCTAGAAAGCCAGCACATACACCGTGCGGGTTATTTAACCACATGCTGCTCCAGCGGAGGGGTGGCCGAGCGGCTGAAGGCGGCGGTTTGCTAAACCGTTATACTGGGAAACCGGTATCGAGGGTTCGAATCCCTTCCCCTCCGCCAATCCGTGCTGGACCTAATGGCCAACCCCAAACACAGACAACGGGCTCACTCGACATTCTGGGCGCCATTCGTCGTCGGTGAGGGGTCTAGTGGCAGCTAGCCGCGGCACCTTAGGGCGCCCACCTGTGTGTAAATCTTAGTCTAGCATGTTGTTGGCGCTCACCGCACGAATGGGTTTTGGAGAACGGTAAAAATAATGCGAATGCCCGACCGTGTGCACCTCTTCCCCATCAACCCAAAGAAAGCCAAAATAAAAAGGTTTAGACTATTTGGGAGGCCTGTTTTAGCGAGGTAATCATCGCAAGTTTTTGAAGATAGGTCCTGGTTCCGTCCGCACTTGACTGAGCCTCCTGCAATCGCTTGCGAAAGCTCTCCCTATCTTCTTTGTTTGAAGCCTCCAAATCCCTTTTGTTTTGAATTGTTTGCGTTTGCATAGAATCCAATGTGACCGTCCGCCGTTGGCGATTATAGAGGTCCAGTAGTTCAACATCGCCACGAGAAGTCCACTCTTGAGCAAGCAATCCTGTTAGGTTGACGGCATCATGAATGCCCCCATTCATACCCATCCCACCGAGTGGATTATTGAC
>PBMU01000089.1 GCA_002722775.1 Rhodospirillaceae bacterium | reverse complement strand
TTTGGTTTCGGTGGTACCAACTCCGTTTTGGCCTTCAGGGCTTTAGAATCATAGATAGTAGTTCCATTCGGAACACAGCAGTTTTGAGGAGGACGATGGAACAATGATCGGAACTCGGCCGTCGCGAAGTGGATTGATGGCGGGGCGTCGAGGGCTGATCATGGGCGTGGCCAATGACCGGTCTATCGCTTGGGGTATCGCGTCAGCACTGGCGTCCGAAGGTGCGGAATTGGCATTCACCTACCAGAATGAATCAATCGCCAAACGGGTCAGACCACTCGCTGAATCGGTTGGCTCGGTCCAAGTTCTGAAATGTGATGTTGGCTCTGAAGACAACTTAGATGCGGTGTTCGCCAGGCTCAAGGAAAGTTGGGATGTGATCGATTTCGTGGTGCATGCTATAGCCTATTCTGACAAATCTGAGCTTAAGGGCCGCTATGTTGACACCAGCCGTGACAATTTTCGCCATACGTTAGACATCTCGTGCTTCTCGTTCACTAACGTCGCGCGCCGGGCTGCCAGCATGATGACTGATGGCGGCAGTCTGATTACACTCAGTTACCTTGGATCGGCTCGAACCATTCCCAATTATAACGTGATGGGGGTTGCCAAGGCTGCTTTAGAGGCAAGCGTCCGCTATCTCGCTGTGGATCTCGGCGGTCGCGGGATCAGGGTCAACGTCCTCTCACCCGGTCCGATGCGCACCTTGGCCGGTTCCGCTATAGCGGACGCTCGATACGTTTATAGATATTCGGCGGCGAATGCCGCCCTTGCCCGCAACGTGAATCTCAATGAGGTTGGTAACGCGGCCCTCTTCCTCCTAAGTGACCTGTCGTCCGGAATCACCGGCGAGGTTCACTATGTGGATGGTGGCCTCAGAGTGGTCGGAATACCGGGACCGGACAGCGGCGGGACAGGAGTTAGCGGAAACTAGATCACCGCTAAGATCGCAGCTGGGTCGTCGGTGATCACAGCGTCAACACCCCAATCCAACAGTTGCTTTGCTCGGGCCGGGTTGTTAACTGTGAACGTGAAGATCGCTAGGCCGGTTTCGCAAATATCCAAAACGACGTCGGCCGAAGTAAGTGTGCCGTGCTGAGGATGAACTGAGGAACAACCAAGCTGCGAGGCCTCGTCCCGCCAACCTAAATGGAGATCATCCAGCAAAAGTCCGCGTGGCCAGTGTTGGCCGGCTCTTTGAATCGCGGCAAGAGCGTCAATTTCAAAGCTCGAAAAGAGTATATTTTGTGGTGTACGCGACGTAGTCTTGATCAATTCGACTACAGCTTCAGCGGTAGCTACGCTGGCACCCGGACTGGGTTTGATCTCGACGTTCATTTTGAGTCCAAGTTCGTCCGACAATGCCACGGCTTCGGCTAGAGTAGGGATCCGGGCGCCGGCGAACTCAGGATTGAACCAAGTACCCGCGTCGAGTCGTTGCAGTTCTGCAAGAGTAATTGCAGACAGTGGGCCGCTGCCGTCTGATGTCCGGTCTAACTCATCGTCATGAAAAACAATTGGTATTCCGTCAGAGGTGAGGTGCACGTCCAGTTCGATCCAGCGTGAACCATCCTTGGCCGCCCGTCGAAAGGACGCAAGAGTGTTCTCCGGTGCTTTTGCCATCGCGCCACGATGGCCGATCACCCGGGGCGGGGCCCTAAAAAACAACCCTCCTCGTGGCATCTCTGGACGCTGCAAGCATCGAATTGACATCGGCGATCACATTGGTAAGCCCAGTCAAGTGCCGCCACTCCCTTCCTCAGCCTCCAAATCTGCGCCGGTCTCCTGGTCGACTACCCGCATGCTAAGCTTGACTTTGCCTCGGTCGTCGAACCCAATTACCTTGACTTTTACCTCATCGTCGACATTCACTACATCTGTGGTCTTGTTAACTCTACCGGGCAGGAGTTCGCTGATGTGAACTAGCCCATCACGGGGTCCAAGAAAGTTGACAAAGGCGCCGAAATCCATCGTCTTAACAACTTTCCCATTGTAAATAACGCCGACTTCTGGCTCCGCAACAATGGCCCTAATCCGCGCGACTGCCGCGTCTCCGGCGGCGCTATCTACAGCGGCGACCTTGACGGTACCGTCGTCGTCGATGTCAATTTTCGCCCCTGTTTCCTCGCAGATCTCGCGGATCATTTTGCCACCCGGCCCAATTACATCACGGATCTTATCTTTGTTGATCGAGATCGTTGTTACTCTAGGCGCGTGGTCTGACACGCCCTCGCGGCTGCCTTGGATTGCTTTTTCCATTTCGCCAAGGATGTGCATGCGTCCGTCGCGGGCCTGGTTTAGTGCTATCCGCATGATCTCCTCGGTGATCGAGGTGATCTTGATATCCATCTGCAGGGAGGTGATACCTTCGGCCGTTCCAGCAACCTTGAAGTCCATGTCGCCGAGATGATCTTCGTCGCCTAAGATGTCCGACAGAACAGCGAAGCGATCACCCTCCTTTATTAAACCCATGGCAATGCCGGCGCAAGGACGGGCTAGTGGCACGCCCGCGTCCATCAGTGACATCGAGGTTCCGCACACTGTGGCCATAGACGAGGACCCGTTTGACTCGGTAATCTCGGAGACCACTCGGATCGTGTATGGAAACTCCTCCTTGCTCGGCATCAGCGGATGGATAGCTCGCCAGGCAAGCTTACCGTGGCCGATCTCGCGACGCCCAGCGCCGCCCATTCGTCCGGCTTCCCCGACTGAATAGGGCGGGAAGTTGTAATGAAGCATGAAATGCTGTCGATACTCACCTTCGAGCGCATCGATAATCTGCTCATCTTGGCCGGTGCCTAGCGTGGCCACGACCAATGCCTGTGTTTCTCCCCGTGTGAATAGAGCCGATCCATGGGCCCGCGGAAGAACTCCCACCTCACCGATAATCGGCCGAACCGTCTTGGTATCGCGTCCGTCGATTCGCATTCCCGTGTCTAGGATGGATCCGCGCACTATGTCGGCCTCGAGCGTTTTTAATACGTCCTTCGCTACATCAAGCTCCGCATCGGTCTCGAGGGATGCGACACCTTTATCCTTGGCCGCCACGACGAGGTTCTGGCGCTCGGTTTTGTTGGCGACCTTGTAGGCGGCTTGGAGATCTTCGGTGATAGCGGTTGTCAGCTTATTTGTGACAGCTTCTACCTCCGGCGGTTCGGGATCGACCTCTATTGGCTCCTTGGCGCAGGCCTCTGCCAGTTCGATGATTGCGTCGATGACCTCCTTGCAGGCCCGGTGGCCGAATGACACGGCGCCGAGCATGACTTCCTCGGTCAGTTCACTTGCCTCGGACTCCACCATCAGCACGCCTTCATGTGTGCCTGCCATTACGAGGTCGAGTTCGGACGTTTCCGTCTCTGTCTGAGATGGATTGAGCAAATATTGATCATTCTTGTAGCCGACTCGCGCTCCGCCGATCGGGCCTAGGAACGGTAGACCGGAGATAGTGAGCGCAGCGGATGCTCCCACCATGGCAACAATATCCGGATCATTTTCCAGGTCATGGGACAGTACGGTGCAGACCACTTGGGTCTCGTTCCGATATCCCTTAACAAAGAGCGGGCGGATGGGCCTGTCGATAAGGCGTGACGTCAGTGTCTCTTTTTCCGTGGGGCAGCCCTCACGCTTAAAAAAGCCGCCTGGGATCTTTCCCGCGGCGAATGTTTTTTCCTGATAGTTAACGGTCAAGGGAAAGAAGTCCTGGCCTGGACGGGCGGATTTGGCCCCAACTGCGGTGCAGAGCACCGTAGTTTCACCAAGGCTGGCGACCACGGCGCCATCGGCTTGACGGGCAACCTTGCCCGTTTCGAGGACAAGCTTGCGGCCGCCCCAATTCAGTTCTTTGCGGTAAATCTCGAACATACTCGATATATTCCTACAGAAAGGGCCACGCTGGTTGGATCGTGTCGTGGAGTTGTACACATCAGCTTGGGCGTGGTAGCGGGTGGCCAAGCCTGGGCCGCTAGCGAACGATCAAGCTGGAGAAATTGTGTTACGCCAATGCTAACACACATCGGTTGTGTGCGACCCTACGTTTTTCATATCCTTCTCAAACGCGCCCTCAATGGCATGGATCAGCCGTTGGGTCAAACAGTGTTTGATCCTGGGTGTACTCTGGCTCTTGCAGAAGCGAGCCCTTACCGGCGAAGCCCGAGGCTTTTGATAAGGTCCGAATAGCGATCCTCACTGCGTGAGCGTAGATAGTCGAGCAGGCGGCGACGTTGGCCGACCATGACTAGTAACCCACGGCGGGAATGAAAATCTTTCTTGTGGGTCTTCAGGTGCTCAGTGAGGTTGGCTATTCGGGTTGTCAGGATCGCTACCTGGACCTCGGGGGAGCCCGTATCGCCCTTAGCCCGGCCATACTGATTGGCCAGCTCGGCCTTTTTTTCTGCGGTGATCGACATCGGAAACTCCGTATTGTCAGAGGTTGAGGACACGAACCGGACAGACACACCCTCCTTTGATGTGGGAAATGGCGATTGGGATTCCCGAGGAAAACACACAGAGCAAATCGCCCTCCCGAAGTTCCCCGCGTCGTTCCCGGTCAGCGGCTCCGAATACCGGGACCATCTGGCCTCGCCTTAACCTGTTCGCTTCGTCACCCGTAAAGTACATGGCCGGGATGCCGTCCAGCGCTGTCTCAAGGGGCAACAGGTGCTCGAAAGCGGCGGGACTATGCGCCAACGCCTCCAGCGAATCCAGTGAAATCGCATTTGCCTCTTTGAATGGGCCCACGCGCAGGCGGCGGAGCGCTGACACATGTCCGACTGTGCCGACTGCGAGCGCGAGATCCCTCGCTAACGCGCGCATGTAGGCGCCTTTGCCACTCGTGACAAGAAAGGTCGCTCGATCGGTGTCGACGAGCCGGTCGAGAGTGAACCCTTCGATCCATATTTCGCGCGGTGTCAGCTCGACGGGTTTATCTTCGCGGGCAAGGGCGTAGGCCCGTTTTCCCTTAATCTTGATCGCGGAAAAGCGTGGTGGGACTTGTTCTATCGCACCCTGGAACCCAGTTAGCGCGGCCTCAATCTCGCTTTGCGTAGGTCGCGTCTCGCTAGTTTCGGTTACTCGGCCTTCGCAATCGTCGGTATCTCGCGCCTCACCCCAGCGAATCTCGAAACGATAGTCTTTGCTGGCGTCTATAACGTAAGGGATGGTCTTTGTGGCCTCGCCAAGAGCGATCGGTAGGATCCCGGTGGCCAGAGGATCTAGCGTTCCCGAGTGACCGGCCTTCGCGGCGCTCAACGCTTTGCGGGTAACATTTACGGCTTGGGTCGATGTGATTCCGCTCGGCTTGTCGAGGACGATCCAGCCGTTTACCGTGTTGCCGCGCCGCCTACGCACCATCGCCATTTTCCTTCGGGCCTTCAAACCTATTCTCTGTGTTTTCGCTAGTCCATCCGTATTCAGGTTCGACTGTTTGAAGGAGTTTGTTCACGTGGCTGGAGGCGTCAAAGGCTGTATCGATTTGGAACATCAGTTGAGGCATGCGGCGCAAGGTTATCCGTTGGGCGATCTGTCCGCGCAGGTAAGGTGCTGCGCGTGTTAGCCCGGCGATCACCTTTCCCCGCCCTTTGCCGCCGAGTGGCATGACAAACACTGTGGCGGCTTTCAAATCTGGACTTACGGATACTTCGGAGACGGTAATCGGAACGCCGGATAGATCAGGGTCACGTAGCGTAACCCGTTCGAAGACTTCGACCATCGCTTTGCGAATCAACTCGCCAACACGCAATTGCCGCTGGGTGGGGCCACGGCCCGCGTAGCCCGGCTTTTCCGCCTTGGGGTGCACCATCTGATTTCCTGATTTGTCTGCAGGCTAGATTTTAGTTTGCAGCACCCGCCCGTTTTATAGAGTCTAAAGTGCGCGCGACTTCCCTGACATCGAAACACTCAATAAAGTCCCCGACCTGGAGGTCGTTGTAATTCTCGAATCCGGCCCCACACTCATAACCCTCGCGCACCTCGCGCACTTCGTCCTTGAATCGTTTGAGTGTCTTGAGTGACCCCTCGTGAACTACTACGTTGTCGCGCAGGAGCCGGACCCTCGCGCCACGACGAATGTTCCCCTCGGTAACAAAGCAGCCCGCCACTTTGCCCACCTTTGAGATACTGAACACCTCGCGTATCTCGGCATTCCCTAGGAATTCCTCCTTGAGGTCCGGGGCCAACATACCGGTTAATGCTGCTTTAACGTCGTCAATCACGTCGTAGATAATTGAATAGTAACGGATCTCAACGTCGCTTTGCCGCGCAAGATCGCGAGCTTGTGGATTAGCACGCACATTGAAGCCAATGATCAGGCCACCGGAGGCCGCTGCCAACGAGATGTCGGACTCGTTGATACCGCCCACCGCCCCGTGAAGGACACGAACCGCGACATCGTCGTTCGAAATTTTTTCAAGACTGGCCTTGATGGCTTCCGTCGAGCCGTGTACGTCGGTCTTGATGATGATCGGAAGCTCCTCGGCCTGACCGGCTGCAATCTTAGATAGCATCTGCTCGACTGTACCGCGCGCGCCCGCCGACGCTTGCTGGGACCGGATCTGTCGTTGGCGATACTCAGTAATCTCCCGCGCTCTTGCCTCGTTCTCGACTACCACAAAGTCGTCGCCGGCGAAGGGTGAACCGTTCAGCCCTAAGGTCTCAACGGGGAAGCTTGGGCCGCATTCTTCAATCCGGTGGCCTAGATCGTCGAGAAGGGCGCGCACTCGCCCCCATTCCGCTCCGGCTACAAAGATGTCCCCGATTTTGAGTGTCCCATGCTGGACCAGGACGGTAGCAACGCTACCTCGCCCTCGCTCCATCTTGGATTCCACCACTGTGCCGGCGGCCGTGCGTTTCGGATTGGCCTTCAGCTCCATCACCTCGGCCTGGAGCAGTATCGCTTCCTGCAATCTCCCGAGACCCTCGCCAGTCTTGGCCGAGACGGGGATACTAATAACTTCGCCGCCCATGTCCTCGACCACGACCTCGTGTTGCAAAAGGTCGGTCTTTACCCGTTCCGGGTTGGCGTCCGGCCGGTCAATCTTGTTTATAGCCACTATCATAGGCGTTTCGGCTGCGCGGGCGTGCTGAATTGCCTCAACAGTCTGCGCCATAATGCCGTCGTCGGCCGCGACCACTAGCACCACGATGTCGGTCACATTGGCCCCTCTAGCGCGCATCTCTGTAAAGGCTTCATGGCCCGGGGTGTCAAGAAATGTGATTTTCTCACCGGATGTGATTTGGACCTGATAGGCACCAATGTGTTGGGTTATTCCACCGGCCTCACCCGATGCTACGTCAGTAGTGCGAAGCGCGTCGAGTAGCGAAGTTTTTCCATGGTCCACATGGCCCATTACGGTGACTATCGGGGCTCTAGTTTCCAGCTGGTCCGATGGTCCATTCTCGACTTGAAGGCCGGTCTCAACGTCAGATTCAGACACACGGCGAACCTTGTGACCAAGTTCCGTTGCTACCAATTCGGCTGTATCCGCATCGATTGTCTGATTCATCGTTGCCATAACGCCAAGCGACATCAGCTTTTTCACCACGTCGGCGGCTCTTTCGGCCATGCGGTTTGCTAGTTCCTGAACTGCAATAGCGTCCGGCACTATTACTTCTCGTACGCGTTTCTGAACGTCGCCGGATTCCATGCGGGCTCTGGCCTTTTCCCGTTCGCGGGCCCGGCGCACTGATGCTAGCGACCGCACCCTTTCAGCTCCGCTGTCATCCAGTGCCTGGGAAATTGTGAGCTTGCCGGAATGCCGTCGCCTCGGCTCATTGCGCCGGCCACTGGGCGTGGTCACCTTTCGACCGGCATCGCCACGCTTGCGGCCGGGCCGTGTCGTCTCTTCTTCTTCGGCGGCGGGCCCGTTCGGTGGAGTGGGCGCTTGAGTGCTTCGGTCCGCTTGTCGTGTCACGGGCCGATCTGCCTCGGCTTTGGCTTGGCGTGCGGCGTCTTCCTCCGCTAATCGTGCAGCTTCTTCAACTTTCTTGCGTTCCTCTTCGTCGGCGATCCGCTGAGCTTCTTCGACTTCGGCCTGCCGACGATCAACTGCCTCGACAGCCTCATCGGCCGCGACACCTCCGACTTCATCGATAACCTCTGGGGCATCGTCTGCCGGGCGTTCGTTCTCCTGCTGCCGCAGCCCTTCCTGCAAGGCGCGCGTGCGTGCGGCGCGTTCCTCGGCAGTTAGACTGCGAGGCGCGTCCTCGGTCTCGGCCTCCGGCGTTTCAACCGCTGCCTGCGCCGACGCTCGCTTCCGCCGCCGCTCGACCTGTACGGTCTTCGAGCGCCCATGTGAGAAGCTCTGACGTACCTGTCCGGTCTCGATTGTCTTGCCAAGCGTCAACCGCCCCTTGCCAGAGAGGCTGAGTTTCTTGCGTTCGGTGTCGTCCGTTGTAGTCATTCCGCGACCATGCGTTCCTTAGCCGATCAACTCGGATGTGGGTTCAATACACCCCTCGGGCATGTTTTCCAACCCGGCACGATTAATATCACCCCGAAACTCTGCTAATCGTGCGTAGTCGAGTTGCACGCGTTCAAGCAAACTACTCTTGTTCGTTTGTTCGTTGCTCCCAAGATAAACGACGTGGACAACTCGATCCCGACCAAAAACACGACCCAACTCCGCCATAGAAAGTGACGATAAGAGCTTAATATTTGGCGCTAAAGCATTGAGTTTCCGCTGTCCATTCGCAGCGCCGTCACGGGCCTCGATCCGCAGCATTACGCCGGCGGTTCTCAAGGCGGCCTCTACCTTCGCCATGCCAGCAACTAAAAATCCCGCGCGGCGTGCTAGGCCAAGGGTAGATATTGCTCGTTCGACCAACCCATCCTCGATTATTTGTGCCAGATCCTCAGGAACCGAAACGGAGCGTTTGGCTGACCAAGTGAATAATTTCCGTTTCGTTGCGGTGAACACAGCGTTGCGATTACAGGCTAGCCAAATACCTCGACCAGGAAGTTTTCCCGCTAAGTCTGGCACCAACTGACCGTTGGGCGCCACTATGCAGCGGATCAACTCTTGCTTCGGTCCACTTCGCCCTGTTGCGACGCATCGGCGCTCGCCCCCACCCCTAGAAAGCGTTTTTGACAGTGGTTTGTGGATGTCAGTCGACCTCCTTATTCTTGGCAGGGTCGACGGTATCTTCAAAATCTCCATCGCCTTCCCCCGCGCCCCCTTCGGATTCGTCTTCATCATCGAACCAATGGGCACGGGCGGCCATGATGATTGCATTGGCCTCCTCCATGTCGAAATCGGCCTCGGGAAGCAACTCAATCAACTCATCGCTCGCGAGATCACCTAGGTCGTCGATTGTCTTCACGTCGTTATCGCCGAGAGTAACCAGCATGACAGGCGTCAGTCCTTCCATCGCGGCCAGCTCGTCGGTGACACCAAGCTCGATGCGCCGTTGGTTCAAGCGCTCCTGCTCTGCCTCTGAGAATACCTTGGCGCGATTTTGAAGTTCTTCTGCAATGTCCCCATCGAAACCTTCGATCTGGGTCAGTTCGTCGGGCGCAGTGTAGGCAATCTCGTCTACCGTTGCGAAACCCTCGGCGACCAAAAGGTGTGCGATGACGTCGTCGATGTCGAGGGCGTCCATGAATACCTTGGAACGAGTTCGGAACTCTTCCTGCCGGCGTTCGGATTCTTCCTGCTCAGTCAGAATATCGATATCCCATCCGCTGAGCATAGTGGCAAGCCGCACGTTTTGTCCTCGCCTACCTATTGCTAGGCTCAATTGTTCGTCGGGAACCACTACCTCGATACGGCGCTGATCCTCGTCGAGCACCACCTTGCTGACCTCGGCTGGTGCTAGAGCGTTGACCACAAAGGTCGCGGGGTCATCGGACCAGGGGACGATGTCGATCTTCTCACCCTGCAGTTCGCCCACGACAGCCTGCACTCTACTGCCACGCATGCCAACGCAAGCGCCTACGGGATCAATACTGCCATCATAGGATATGACACCAATTTTGGCACGGCTGCCTGGGTCGCGAGCGACGGCCTTGATCTCGATAATGCCGTCATAGATCTCAGGGACTTCTTGTCGAAATAGGCCCTTCATGAAATCCGGATGGGTGCGGGACAGAAAGATTTGCGGTCCTCGCAACTCCTCACGCACGTCGTAAATATAGGCCCGCACACGATCGCCATTGCGGAACGATTCTCGTGGAAGCAATTCATCGCGGCGCAGCACTGCCTCCGCACGACCGAGATCGACTGTTACATTGCCGAATTCGACGCGTTTGACGATGCCGTTAACAATCTCGCTCATTCGGTCCTTAAACTCATCGTACTGGCGGGAACGCTCGGCCTCGCGCACCCTTTGGACGATCACCTGCTTGGCGGTCTGAGCCGCGATCCGGCCAAAGTCTATCGGTGGCAGTGGGTCGACAATGAAATCGCCGGCCTTGAGTTTCTGGTCGCGCTTATGTGCTTCGCCGAGTGTAATTTGGGTGATTTCGTCCTCGACCTCCTCAACGACCTCGGTGCAACGCACCAGGCGGATCTCTCCAGTTTGCCGATCAATCGACGCGCGAATGTCATGCTCCTGGCCGTATTTTGAGCGGCCCGCTTTCTGGATTGCCTGCTCCATGGCTTGTAAGACTTCGTCGCGTTCGATCCCTTTTTCGCGTGCAACTACGTCGGCGACTTGGATTAATTCGATTTTCGGGAAGGTTGCGGTTTCCATCGACACAATGTGGCCTCGTTCGTTGGGTCTATAGTCTTCCGGCCTGACTGGCCGAGATCAAGTCTTCGGTCAAGACCAGTTTCGCGGCTCTAATCAGCGAATAGGGGAAGGAGAATCCATCCCCTTGAAGGTTTATGGTGACAGTCTCGTCCTTGTTCACGCCAAGCAGAGTTCCGCGCAGGCGCTTTCGACCGTCAACAGGCTGTTCCAGTTCTATTTTTGCCTCGAACCCGGAAAAGCGATCGTAGTCTGAAAGGCGGACCAACGGTCGGTCGATGCCGGGAGAACTCACCTCAAGGTTGTATGTACCTCGGATCGGATCCTCGACATCAAGGAGTGCGGAGATCGCCCGGCTGACCGAAGCACAATCATCGACTGTCATCTCAATACGGTCGGCTCTTTCGACCATGATCTGGAGGATCCGCCGGCGCCCGCTGCGCAAATCTGCCCGAACCAGTTCGTAGCCCATCGCTTCGATGGAGGGCGTGATTAAAGCGGCGATGCGCATTTCCAAGGCGTCCGGCATCCGGCTCCCCTAATTATCGGGCCGAAACACCGATTTTGCGGAGTTTCGGGAACGATCAGAATGCTAACGAACTACGCGGGCCTACGGCCCACTCACAACGTTTTGAAATCTGACGGAGAATGACGCGCCGGACTATACGCGAAACCGTCTCTTGTTCAAGCGGATTTTCACCTATTACAAACGTTCGAAGCACAAGAACGCGGGCCGCCTCCCAGCAGAGATCGCTTTTGCCTCGTAGCGCGTCTGCGGCCAGTCCAACGGGCGCGCATGCCAGTCCCGTGCACATCGTGCAAGCCACCTGAAGCCCACATGTGCGGTCATGCGGGTGAGGATCCAAGCCTGATATCTCGGATCGTCCGTCGCAAGCCGCAATTCGCCTCCAGGAACCAGGATTCGGTAAAAGGTTTCCACTGTCTCCCACTGAATAATACGCCGGTTAGCATGACGCCGTTTTGGCCAAGGGTCGGGGAAAAGGACGAAGATACGCTCAAGGCAGCCGACAGGTAGGCGGTCCAAAAGTGGACGAGCGTCATCCGGAAAAATCCGAACATTCGATGGTCGGTCTCCATCCAGGTGGCGCAGTAAGCTCGCCACGCCGTTCACAAATGGCTCACAGCCGATGAAGCCGATATCGCAGTTATGTTTTGCTTGCCAGGCTAGGTGTTCTCCTCCGCCGAAACCGATTTCCAGCCAATGAGCCCGCATCTGGGTCTCAAAAAAGCTTGCTGGATCAACTTGACCCTCTGTTTTGTCCAGGTAAATCTCGTGCTTGGGGAGACGTTCGTATATTAAATCGCGCATCCTGGATCTTAGTTTTCGACCGTAACGCCTTCCACGAAATTGGATCCGGTTTGATGGCTTGCTTATGCCGTCATCGATGGCGTTCATCGTTTGCTTAACCGCTATCACCCTTTTAGGGTAAGGATGTCGTCCACCAGGTCGAGCTTTTCCCACGAGAACCCACCATCCACGTCCGGCGTGCGGCCGAAATGTCCATAGGCGGCGGTGCGTGAGTAGATGGGCGCGCTAAGACGAAGACGCTCGCGGATCGCCCTGGGCGAAAGGTCGACGACATTCTGCAATTGGGCGGCAAGCTTTTCTTCGGGAACTTTTCCGGTACCGTAGGTCTCGACATAGACTGAGAGCGGTTTAGCTACGCCGATCGCATATGATAGTTGGATCGTGCATTTCTCGGCCAGATCAGCAGCGACGATATTCTTTGCCACCCAGCGTGCCGCGTATGCGGCCGACCGGTCGACCTTGGAAGGGTCCTTGCCGGAAAACGCACCGCCGCCATGTGGCGCGGCACCGCCATAGGTGTCGACAATGATCTTTCGCCCGGTGAGCCCGGCATCGCCGTCGGGTCCGCCGATAACGAAACGTCCGGTTGGGTTCACGTAGAACTCTTCCTCAGGACACATCCACCCATCAGGAAGGACTTCCTCGACGAAGGGACGGACTATCTCTCGCACTTCGCTCTGGTTGATGTCCTCGTCATGCTGCGTCGAGATCACCACCGATGTCGCTCGTACTGGCTTGCCGTTTTCGTATTGCAGGCTTACCTGACTTTTGGAATCGGGGCCCAGCCCCTTGACCAATCCGCCCCGTCGCGCCTGCGCCATGCTGCGCAGGATAGCATGGGAAAAGTGGATAGGTGCGGGCATCAACTCGTCGGTCTCGCGGCAGGCGTAACCAAACATGATCCCCTGATCACCCGCGCCTTCGTCCTTATTGCCAGAGGCGTCTACGCCCATGGCGATGTCGGTGGACTGCTGATGGAGCAGGATTTTGATCTCCGCTTTCTTCCAGTGGAAGCCGTCTTGTTCGTAACCAATATCCTTGATGGCAGCACGCACCGCGTCGTCGATAACCTCGTGAGTTACCTTGTCTGACGGACCACGCACTTCGCCGGCGAGCACAATTTGGTTGGTGGTTGCGAGGGTTTCGCAGGCGATCCGACTGCCAGGGTCTGCCGCGAGATACAGATCCACGACGGTGTCGGATATGCGGTCACAGACTTTATCGGGATGTCCTTCGGACACGGATTCGCTCGTGAAAACGTAATTGCCCTGGGCCACCAAGTGCCTCCTCCACCTTCTTCTTGGAATTGCAGGACGGCGATATAATTCCGCCGTTTGAAGTGCGGCTGTCATTGCCGTTTTTGAACAGTACGGTCAAGAGAAAACCGGATCCGTCCAAATGGTTGTTAGGACTTCATTCGTCATAGCCGCAGGCTTGAATCTCCATGCAAGTCTTGTGCATTTTGGTTCCTCAACTTCTCTAAGTGTGCCAACCATCAACGGAACTGGCGCCAAAAAAATCATCTATCGGTCTCCTACCAAACTTAAATTACGCTCTAACCCCATAAAAACCGCGATCAAAAAAGATTTTGATTTTCAAAAGCCGCTATTACGCAAACGGTTACACTTTCCTAAAGACCGTGCCATGACAAAAATGCAAAAAATAAGTACGAAAAATGGCCAGTCCTTCAATTGACTGAAAATTGTTTGTTGTTTTAATGGGTTTGGCAGCATGGAGTCTGCTATTCCAATCTCGTCCAATTCGATTTGGACGACGGTTCTTCCATATGCGTCATAAACCCCAGAAACACCCGTATTCGCAGCGCGGATCAATGGAAGCCCTTCCTCTATGGCTCGCATGCGGGCTGTTGCGAGATGCTGGTAGGGTCCCGAACTGTGGCCATACCAGGCGTCGTTAGTAAGGTTAAGCAATGCGGCCGGCCTTCCGCCATCGGTCACAACCCGACCCGGAAAGATGACCTCATAGCAGATAAGAGGGCTCACCTGTCCTAACCCCGCAACTTCCATGGTCGTGCGGCCGGGGCCTGCACTAAAGTCGGTGAAACCGCCCACTATTTTCGGAAGAAAGATCCAATCGGGTAGTGGTAGGTACTCGCCAAACGGTACAAGGTGCGACTTGTCGTAACGCCCTTGGATTGAGCCTGTGCGGTCCAAAACTAATAATGAATTGTGGACGTGTCTTTGTTCGCTTTCGCCTAAACTCAGGGTACCAGTGATTAATGCTCCAGCTTGCGGTGCCGCGCGTGCTACCGAGCGCCTTAGACGATGGTTTATATTTAGAAAAGCGGGAACGGCTGTCTCTGGCCAGATAACTACCGTCGGCCGAGAGCTGGCCAAAAGATTGTCCGCCTGGTGCGTCGCAACTGCCTGGCGGCTTAGTTTCATATAACTTGCTAAATGGCGGGCCTGGTGCTGACGTTTCCATTTGTCGCTTTGCGGTATACTGGCTTGGACGATCCGAACGACAGTGGATCGATCGAACCCAATTTCAGCTGAGGAAAGTCGCCAGTTGCCATAAAACCAAAGCGCGGCGGGGATCACGCAGCAAAACGTAGCAACGGAGAGCCCACCCCATGCTGGATGGCGGCCCGGACCAATAGCGATGGCCGGTGCGACGGCCGCCAATAGGATGATCAGGCTCAGGCCTTGTGCGCCGAACACCGAGCCGGCCTGCATCAAGGGGTCCGAGAAGGCCAGTGCATATGCCGTCAGGTTCCAAGGGAACCCAGTCAAAAGATGACCTCGTGCATACTCAGCGATACTCCAGGCGGCCGCCAGGGCGAACCCGCTGGACCAACCGGGACGGAACAGCCGAGACATTGCGGCGATCACGAGGGCTGGGTAGCATGCGAGCAGCATGGGTAATCCCACCGCTGCAAACGGTACCGCCCATGCGAAGCGTTCGCTCTCGACCAACATTGCATTTGATATCCAGTAGAGACCGGCGACATGGTACCCAAAGCCGAAGAGCCAACCGGAAAGGGCTGCACGTCCCCAGGTCTCCGCTCTCTCCAGCCGCCATGCTAGTATGGCGAAGGCGAACAGTGCTGGGAGCAAATGGACCGGTGGCATCGCGGCGGCGGCTATCGCTCCCAGAGAGGCCGTCAGGAAGGCGCCACGCCATCCCCGCACAATGGAAATTAGGGCGACTAGGCGGGCCAGCGACATCTTTTGGTCAGCAAGAGTAATCCAGGGTATCCATAGAACCGTTACTGGTCATACAATAGCGCGATACTGGCCTGCCTTTATCACCATCAAAGGCTTTAAAGGGGACCGTCGTCGAGCTTATCGACGGGCCGTCGCACGCGTACAGATTTTAGACGGCGTGGATCCGCATCGATAATTGTGAGCTCCAATCCACTTTCGTGGCGAACGATCTCGCCCCGTTTCGCGATCCTACCCGCGACCCCAAACACGAGGCCAGCAAGGGTGTCGACCTCCCCACGTTCTTCGTCTGTTAGTATCGGGCCGAAGTGGTTCTCTAACTCTTCGACTGTTGCGCGCGCATCTGCGGTTGCCGAACCATCGCTGTCCATCATGATCTTGGGACCCTCTTCCTCGTCGTGTTCGTCGATGATTTCGCCCACTATCTCCTCAACAAGGTCCTCGATTGTTATCAGGCCATCGATCCCTCCAAACTCGTCTACTACGAGTGCGAGGTGACGGCGTGTCATGCGCATTTCTTGCAACAAGTCGAGCGCCCGGATGGTTGGCGAGACGAACAGCACCTCGCGAACCAGATCGGAAAGGGCAGCGGGCTGAGCCGAATCAAGTCGGGCGAGAACATCCTTGATATGCACCATGCCGATCGCGTCATCCAGGGTCTCACGATAGACTGGAAGGCGGGAGTGCGTGTTCTCCACCATCTGCGTGACGAGATCGGGGATCGGCGTGTCGATATCGACTGCGGTAATGTCGGCACGCGGGACCATTACGTCCTGTGCGGCGATGCCGCGCAAACCCAGAACATTGCGGATCAATGCCCGCTCGTGACCATCGATCTCAACTTCGTCGGTCCCCTGGTCTTCAATGAGTTCCTCCAAGGTATTACGCACAGTCGCGTTGGCTGGTAAGATGCCAATTGCACGCAAGCTCGACTTGATCACGCTGCGCAACCCCCCGCCCGAATCTGCAGAACGATCGCCGTCAGTTCCAACGTCCGGTGCGTCGTTCATGCCGTCACGGCGTGAGATCTCGCTGCTGCTCATTGGATGACCTCTTGCTCTTCGCGATAAGGGTCCGGCACACCGAGGCGATTTAAGATCGTGGTTTCCAGTTTCTCCATTCGAATCGCTTCGGCGTCCGTCTTGTGATCGAAACCCAAAAGATGCAGGCATCCATGAACCACAAGGTGTTTGAGGTGTTCGCCCAACGAACGGTCGTATTGCTGGCACTCGGTTTTGAGCGTTTCCAATCCCAATACGACATCGCCAAGCGTCCAGGCGTCGTCGTTAATATGTTTTTGAGCCGCTGGGAAGGCCAACACGTTGGTGGGCTGGTTCCTTCCTCGAAACCGGTAGTTCAGTGCGCGCATACGGGCATCGTTTGCAAGCACGATGGTGACGTTCGCTTTGATGTTACTGATCTCCATGACCGCTTGCACCGCGTCTCGGCAAAATAATTCTGCGCCATGGCATGCTCCGAGCCATGCGGCGTCATAAATCGAGATAACCACGGCGTTCTCATCTTCAACGTCAGCTTGGGATCCACCGAAAGGTTCGGGGTGGTTGGATCGTGATTGGGGAGCATTCATCGCGATGACCTACCGTCTACCAAGGCACTTTCTCTCTTGTTATACGCGTTCACGATTCGGGTAACCAGGGGATGGCGAACTACGTCGGCCGCAGAGAACTCAGTGATGTGCACACCCCTGACGTTTGCCAGTATAGTGAGGGAATCTCGAAGGCCTGACTTGGCACCAAAGGGAAGATCGACCTGGGACAGATCGCCAGTAACGCACATGCGGGAATTTTCTCCCATGCGAGTGAGAAACATCTTCATTTGGGTCGGCGTCGTGTTCTGCGCTTCGTCAAGGATTACAAACGAATTTGCTAGTGTCCGGCCCCGCATGAAGGCGAGTGGTGCGACTTCAATTTCGCCGTTCCCCAGAAGGCGTTCGACCTGATCACCGGGCATCATATCATAAAGAGCATCATAGAGAGGGCGCAAATAGGGATCGACCTTGTCTTTCATATCGCCGGGGAGGAAACCGAGTCTCTCTCCCGCCTCGACGGCAGGGCGAGAAAGAATCAGCCGATCTACGGCTCGGCGCTTTAACATAGAAACAGCGACCGCGACAGCAAGGTACGTCTTGCCTGTGCCCGCGGGTCCGAGCCCGATCACTAGCTCGGTTTCCAGCAATGCGCGAACATAAGTATGCTGGTTTGGCGATCGTGGGGCTACTGGTCGTTTCAATGTCTCCACTGTGGCCGAGTGGTCTTCGAAACGTGAGAGATCGGGGTTGCCGTCGGGGTCAGAGCAGTTGAGCGCCCAGGAAACCGCCGCGTCAACCGTGCCGAGATCCATCGCGCACGCGCCGTCGGCTTTCTCTAGCCGACGGTAGAGGGCCTCTAGAGCAGCCTTCGCCATCGGTGTCGTGCTGTTATCGCCGGTGATTTCCATTGTGTTGCCAAAGCAAGCGAGGGTCACTTTTAATTTCTGCTCGATACGAGCCAAATTTCTGTCGTGTTGACCAAACAGCAATGGCAAAAGCTTGTGATCATGGAACTTAAGTGTCAGCCGGTTGGCACTACTGGGTTCTGCAGTCACACGTGCACCCTCTAAGATTCCAGGGATCGTTCGTTGGCAGAACCAATGATCTCATCGGGCTCTCCAATATCGATTGTGCCCGCCAAACTATTTGCGTAGCCGGCTGTTATTCGGACATCGACGACAGTCCCTCTTAGGCGTTTTGGCCCATTGAAATGAACCGGCTGCATGTAGGGACCTCTACCGAGCAGTTGTCCAGCGTGCTGTCCAAGGCGTTCCGCCAGTACCGGCTGGATGCTGCCCACACTGGCGATGTTGAATGCTAGTTGCTGAGCCGCCAATAACTGCTGCAAGCTCTGGAGCCGGTCGGTCCGGGTAACGGCATTTATCTGCTTGCCGTTTGCGGCGGGCGTGCCCGGGCGTGGGCTGAATTTGAAGGAATAGGCCTGAGCAAATCCAACCTCGCGCACCAGAGCCAGCGTGTCGGCGAAATCGGTGTCGGTTTCACTCGGATGACCAACAATGAAATCTGAGGAAAGCGCGAGATCGGGTCGCACGGAACGCAATTGTTCTACCAAACGCAAATAGAACGCTCGATCGTGTTTGCGATTCATCGTATCGAGAACACGGTTGGAGCCGGATTGGATTGGCAGGTGCAGGTAGGGCATTAACTGCGGCACTTCAGCGTGGGTGGCGATCAGGTCATCGTCCATATCGCGGGGATGCGAAGTGGTGTACCGGATGCGTTCTAGCCCATCGAGTTCAGAAAGCCTCCGGATCAGTCGACCGAGCCCCCATTCGCGTCCATCCGGCCCCACGCCGTGGTACGCGTTGACATTCTGCCCAAGCAATGTGATTTCAAGGGTCCCGTCGTCGATCAGGCCGATCGCCTCTTCTAGAATAGCCTGCACCGGCCTAGACATCTCCGCGCCCCGGGTATAGGGCACAACGCAGAACGAGCAGAATTTGTTGCACCCCTCTTGTACCGTTAGAAAGTTGCTCACCGCGCTTTGGCGGTTCTTTGGCAGGTGATCGAACTTGCTTTCCACCGGAAACTCGGTATCGATCACACTCGCCCCCTTGGAGCCGCTGTCCAACTCGCGTTCAGCCCGTAGGACCATCTCAGGCAACCGGTGGTAGGTCTGTGGCCCGAAGACAAAGTCCACATAGGGAGCGCGAGCCACGATCTCCTCTCCCTCGGCCTGCGCGACACAGCCGGCGACCGCTAGCAACATACGACGGCCTCGTTCGTTGGACCCCGACTTTAGGCGGCGCAGGCGACCTAGTTCCGAGAACACCTTTTCCGTCGCCTTTTCGCGGATATGGCAGGTATTCAAGATCACCATGTCAGCGTCTTGGGCCGTTCCCGTTACGCGATAACCTAGGGGCGCCAGCGCTTCCGTCATGCGAGCCGAGTCGTAGACGTTCATCTGACAGCCATAGCTCTTTATGAACAGCGTCTTGGTCGTCGCGCCGTTGCGGTCTGACGGAGGGGTCATCCGAATCCAGTTAGTAGGGAAACCGCTCACACCCGGGGTCGTTTCTTTCGATTCCCGAATAGATCATCGGAAAGACTATCATCGCCGAGGTCCAAGTCAAGCAGTGCCGCATTCCTCTGGGTAGGGAATCCCGAGCCCGCTGGCGACTTGGGCGTGACAATGGCTTGCCAGTTGTTTTCGGCTTGCAAAAGCGCACGACGACATAGCCGCGTGAAACCGAATCTCGACTACCACCGCACCGAGCGATAGAGCCGACCAAAGGTGTGGTAACAACTTCATTTCTCCATACCAGGCATAAAGTGGTCGCAGGGCCCGTCCAATCGGGACCCCGTCGAGCCGCGTGTAGGCGATAGTGATCGCCTGGACTTGGATTTTACGGTCTTCCACGGCGGCAAAAAGCGTGCTCTTAAACGGAAGGGCCCGGCTTCCGTCTGTGCTCGTGCCCTCTGGGAACAATATAAGGCTGTCACCGTTGTCAAGCCGATCGCCGATAATGTCTACCTGTTGGCCGGAACGCACAGAGCGGCGTTCTACGAAGACGGTACGTGTAAGTTTGGCAAGCAATCCGAACATGGGCCAGCTTGAGACTTCTGACTTTGCGACGAACTGAGCATCGAGGATAGACCCGAGAGCAACTATGTCAAAATAGGAAACATGATTGGAAACAAAGAGTCTGGTGGAAGGCGAGACCGGGGCGCCGATCCTCCGTACTCTGAGCCCTATGAGTCTGGCACCAAGTCGATGATGTAGGCGTGGTATCCAACTCGCGAGCGTCGGCCAAAACACAAGACCGATTAATTGAATCGGCATAAGGCCAATCGTTAGACATGCATAGGCAAAGAACCTACATGTTGCCCTTGATCGAGATCGTCGAGCGGTCCAGTCTCCGGCGGGACCATCCCAAAAATCCGAAAAATGTGGATCCCTCAGGTTCTCCACCTCCTCGACCCCTCTGTCGACAGCATTCATCCTGCCACCCCAACTCTGGCGGTCCGATTGTAGTGTTTGTAGTATCGGGCAGAGACGGAGTCCGTCTGGACCACAACGCATACATCCGTAGTGTTGAACTGATGATCGACCACCGCACCATCGCCAACCCAACCACCTAGGCGGAGATAACCTTTAAGCAATGGAGGAAGGCTCGATAGTGCATGTCGTTGGTCGATTGCGTCGCGGGGCAGCCGGTCCATTATGACGAACCGTTCGTCATGCGCCCGCGGGCGCAGCGCCGCTGGAGCCAGGTGAAAATGATGTAAGTAGGAAAGGGCCACCGCGTGGTGATGTGGTTTCCGGCCTGGCAAACTGGCACACCCAAACATTATCTCAATTTCGTGATGGAATACATACGCTGCGATCCCGCGCCACATCAGTTGCATGGTCGTTCGGTTTCTGTACCGGCTGTCGATGCAGGACCTACCCAATTCCATAATTTCGCCGGGATGGGAAATCAATCTGGAGATGTCATATTCGCAGGTGGAATAGAACCCCCTGCCCTGGTCTGCGGCCCGTCGACGCATCAGTCTATAGGTGCCAACGATCGCACCGCCAAGTGCGTGGTCGACCACAAGCAAATGATCGGCGACGAAGTCGAACTTGTCGAAATCAAGTTCCAACGCTGCAGTCTCTGGCGATGCGACCGCTCCTAATTCCTTATAAAATACCCGATAGCGTAAGGCCTGAGCCGCGTTCACGTCCGCCATGGTAGTCGCCAGGCGAACCTCGGTGGTTCCAGACAAAATGGTGCCGGTTAATTCTTTACCGAATGAATTAGACATATGCCAGGTATCTACGCTCGTCGTTGTGCGAGGCCTCTGCGGCATGACTAAGTCAATACTATTAGAGACAGCACTCAATTATGCTCCCAGTTTTCACTGATGCAAAAGTTATGGCTTTGGACCAATGGCTTTTGTGACATCAGCACACCAACCGGCAGTTACTCGCGAGATAAAAAACACTGATCTCAAACAAGAAATAGGCCTGGCAAACGACAACCAGTAAACGGATGCGTGAATTTGATGTTTCGGCTTCGATGTTGGCGTAGCCGGAACAAGCTTCCTATTCTTGCTTGGGCCGACACTAAGAAGGGCCGTGCAACGGTGGCCGGACAGGATGGGTATCAACAAATAGGAAACTGAATTACCTAATCCATTCTGGATAGAGCTGCTATTAATACACCTTTCTCAGCGACGGCGGCGGCGACCAGAATTTCCTAAACCGATTTCCTTAGCTAACTTACTCCGCTGCTTCGCGTAGTTGGGCGCCACCATAGGGTACGTTGGCGGTAAACCCCAGCGGTTGCGATATTCCTCAGGGGTCATATTATAGGCTGTTTTTAAGTGCCGCTTGAGCATTTTGAGCCGCTTGCCATCCTCAAGACAAATAATATAGTCCGGGGTGATCGATTTATTAATCGGTACTACTGGTTTCGGCGCTTCGGGTTTCCCCTGATCGGCATCGCTGAGACCGGTCAGTGTGGAGTGTACGCGTTGGATCAACTGCGGGAGTTCTTCTGATGGCAAGGGGTTGTTGGAAACGTATGCTGCCACCACTTCCACCGCGTTTTTAATTTGGTCGCCCTCAAGCACTTCCGCAGCCATTTTTCAGTCCTGATTCAATTATCGTTATCGCAAAGCATGCCCTACTAGGACAGTATCTTTAAAAAAGCAAGATAAAAAATCCACGAATTTTTGAAATTACGCAATCCACCATTATTCTTGTTTTTGTGTTTATTTGCCGACTTACTTTTACTTTATACCTGGGCCTGAGACGCGATTTTCCATATCGTCTTCGATAATTTGCGACGTGATAATTTTGCAGTAAGTTAGTGTTGAATCATTCCTATGACATAATTATTTCGTGCAATATTGCAATATACTGGTATTTGACTTTGTTCGACGTTTTATTGCGGGAATACCTATAACGGGGAGTTGTTAAATGATTATCAATATCATTGGTAATAGTATATAAATAACAATACATTTATAATTGCTTGATATTCATTATAACTATTAACGTAAATATATTTCAAGTATGAGTGCGTCAAATTTGTTATTGTTCGTGTTAAAATAACTAGACCTTCGACCGGATCTACGAAAGCCAAACCGGTAGTAAAATGAGAGAGCCCCCCTGTTTCTTTCATGGACCTCCAAGAAAAGTCGGTCGCATCCCAAGCTGAGCAGTTCGTCACGGCACTTGCGGAGTAGTCGTGTGCCGACGCCCGATCGCCGGGTCGATCGGTGTACCGCTAATGACAATAGTTCGCCATCGGTGGCTACCGCGCGAAATAACGCGTAACCCCAAAGGCGAAAGGGACCACCACCGTGACGTGAAACCTCTATAGCGGCGAGGGCGTCACCGGATCGAATAAGGCGTTGGATCTCGGAGGCCGCCCAAGTCATACCCCAATTTCGTTCCTGCAACCTCTCGGCCGCCCCAGCGATCCAATCTATGTTTTGGTGAATGGCCATGGCGGATTTTGGGCCTGCAATGACGGTCATGGGGCCGATGGTCCTGTGTCTGGTTCACGCAAATATTCCAAGGTCTGCCCCGGTGTATAAGAACGCATTCTGTTGTTACCCTCGAGGCGCGCCAGGGCTAGTTTGGAGACAGCAGCTAGGTCCGGCGGATTCTGGTCCATCGCTACGAGTTCCAGGTTGGGATGGCCTAGGTTTGAGAGCTTCCCTGCTGCTTCGCCAAGGAACGCGACGGTGTTGTAATGGGCGGTGGCATGCTTTTCGCGCAAGAGCGATACGGCCTTTAGAATTTCAGCCGGTAAAGCGGTGCAGGGAGGGATAAGAATAGTGCCGTTGGCTGCGATCACCTCGGCGAAAATTTCTGCGCGTCGGCTTTCTAGGGCCAACACCGCGATGTCCCAACTCTCCATGTCTGACGACCGACGCGCGAGCGCTGGAGTAGCGACTGCCTCAAAGCAGGACACACCAACTAAGGGACGATTGACTACGAGTGCAAGGCCCTTGGCGGCGGCGAGCCCAATTCTCAGGCCAGTAAACGACCCGGGTCCAGTGGTGACCGCCACAGCGTCAAGACTGCTCGGCCGCCATTCAGCGGTCGATATCGCTTCGTCAATCATTGGGGCTACAGCGATCCCGTGCCCGCGCTCCATCCGCTGGCTCTGCGCCCATCTCTTGGTGTTTCCCTCGAAGAGTGCGACGGAACATGCCGAGCCCGCGCAATCCAATGCTAGGACCTTCATCGCTGAAGTTTCATCATCAGTCTCCGCACCGGCTCATGTGGAGGCACGCTTTGGATCAAGTTTGTGGAACACCTGAGCATGCTCCCTATATACTCTAAATCATGGAAGCGGAAAGTTTGACCCCTCGCGGTGCGACACGAGATTACGAATCAACCTGGCACTTGATTGTTGCGAGTGCGGTGATCCTTTTTATGTGTGTCATGGCCGGCGGATACACAGGCAAGGCGCTGGGACGTACGCAGGAAACCGCAGCGTCGGCTGTGATCCTAATGTATCACCGGTTTGGCGAACCGGACTATCCATCGACCAATATTCTCATAGACCAGTTCGAAGAGCATCTGGCAGAAATCAGCAAGCCCCGATACACGGTGATGGCGATACCGGAAATCGTTGAGCGAATTAGCCAGGGTAAATCGCTGCCGGATCGAACGATAGGGATAACTATCGATGATGCGTACATGTCTGTCTACGAAAAGGCCTGGCCAAGATTGCGTGACGCAAAACTGCCGTTTACCCTTTTCGTGGCGACCGATCCGGTGGATCGCCAAACCGCAGGCTATATGAGCTGGGCTCAGATCGATGAGCTGCGCAAAGCCGGTGTAATTATAGGAAGTCAGACCAAGTCACATCCGCACATGCCGTCGGTGTCGATCGAGGAAGCAAAACGAGAACTTGATCTTTCGAACATGCGGTTCAAAGCGGAACTTGGTTCACGACCTGAATTATTTGCTTATCCCTACGGTGAGTTTAACTTGGCGATTAGGGACCTTGTCGTCGATAGAGGCTTTAAAGCAGCTTTTGCCCAAAATTCGGGTGTCGTGAATCGGTTTCTAGACGCGTTTGCGTTGCCGCGCTTTGCGCTCAACGAACAGTTTGGAGGTATAGACCGGTTTAGATTGATCGCTAACGCGCTGCCTCTTCCGGTGACAGACATCCTGCCGGCCGATCCGGTTTTAGGCGATAATCCGCCGGCATTGGGATTCACTGTGGTGCCGGGGGTTGGAAATATTTCTACGATAGCTTGCTTCGCGTCTAATCAGGGCGAAGTCAGTCTGGAGCGTTTGGAACGCCGGGTCGAAGTTCGGTTCCTTACACCTTTTCCGCCAGGCCGCTCTCGGATAAATTGCACGATGCCAGGGCCGGAGGGTCGCTGGCGCTGGTTTGGCATGCAATTTCTTGTGCGGCCTTGAAATCACCGTTGAGTTAAGAAGATGGTGTGGCGGATGAGATTGCCTTGTCGGAAATTTTAGCTGTTTCGAAGTCTTCGAATTGATTGGTTCGGATGATCGATTTTATTTTGCGGATGTATTCTGGTCCCTCAACTGAGTAAGCTTGTAGTGTCTCGACCAACCGTCGACCCCAGGTCCCGTCCGGGCCTCCTGCGCGGCGTAACACTGACCGAACGGCACGGTACCCGGCATAGTGTTGGCTTACGTTGAGATTGTGTATGTAGCCACTGACAGAACCCAATAGATTCTGAAAGACTCGAACCCGATGTCCGAGGCCTGCCGCGCGTTCTTGGGGAACCAGGCCCGCTTCCTTGCCCCAAGTCCATTGCCCGAACAACGCGTTGCCGCGGCGCGCGAACCGCGACGTCCCCCAACCGCTTTCCGCTGCTGCCTGAGCAAGGGCAAGTGACGCGGGGACCACGTCGACCCGATTCAACAGTTCCATGCGCTGCAGCGCGGTCAACGCGCCGGCGCCTTGCTCTTCCCTGATGACGCGGTAGAGGCTCGCCAAGCGAACGAGCCATTGGCGATCTTGTTGCGCCAGTTCGCCAATCGGGAGATTGACGAGCCGCGTGAGACGTTCACGCTGTCTAAGAACAACAGCATTCTGGCGCAGGATCAATGGTAGAACGATGCGCACGAAGAGATTCTTTCGGTCGGTGATGTTTCTGAGGTCACCTAAATCTTTGGGCAGTTGGCCCAAAAACAACGACGGTACCCGCGCAGTTCCTAATCGTACCTTAGCGAGCTCGAACCCGGCATCCGAGTAAAGAGTGCGCAGCTGGCTTGCTTTTGCGATATGGTTTACCGCGACTTGTACTGGCTGTTCACCGCTCGGAAGGCTCTTTCCGTCCGGACGGAGATTTGGATTAGCGGAAATGTAGTCTAGCGCTGATGGCGAAATTGTTGAGCCTGCGATCTCCGCTGCGATAAAGAGTGTAAATAACAACAGAACAAGGGCGCGCTCAGGCTGAAGCTTCCGTCGATCTGGAAGTCGAGGCCTCATCAGGTCCATATCATTGCGAGACAAGCCAACTATCTTTTCCTACAACATTATCTCAGCGGCCCGCACCTCACGAACCTCTGGAATATAGTGGCGTAACATGTTTTCAATTCCCATCTTCAGCGTCGCCGTTGAGCTGGGACAACCGGCGCAGGCACCCCGCATTTGCAGTGTGACTACGCCGTCGTCGAAACCTTCAAAGACAATGTCGCCGCCGTCCTGGGCAACGGCCGGCCGAACGCGGGTGTAGAGAAGCTCTTTTATCTGAGCTACAACCTCGTCGTCATCCTCGTTGATGCCGTCACCATCACCGTCAAAAGCTTCGGATAGAATCACAGGTCTACCAGCTGTGAAGTGCTCCATGATCACGCCCAGAATTCCAGGCTTCAGAAGATGCCAGTCCTTATCGTCACTTTTTCCCACTGTGATGAAGTCATCAGATAAGAAAACGCCCACGACCCCATCAACATTGAAAAGAGCTTGGGCGAGGGGGGACTTGGCCGCCTCAGATTCGGAGCGGAAATCGGCGCTGTGGCCGGGCAAGACATCGCGTCCGGGAAGAAATTTCATGGTCGCCGGGTTCGGGGTTTCCTCTGTCTGGATGAACATTGCTCGTTCCTTCCTAGTTTCCGGGACACTAACATTCTGACAGTTTATTTTGCAGTAATCTCGTCGGTTATCAAGGCCCCTCCGCAACGGTATTAAGAAGGTTGTCATAGAGTTTCAAAACCAATTCGTTGATCCGCTCCAGTGACAGGCGTGTTTCGGCATCCTGGCGTGCAGCGACGGCCATGGCATGCCGTCTAACTTTGTCACGAGCTAGGGCACCGATCGCATTAGCTAACGCCTCGGGGTCCCGCGGCGGCACTAGAAGGCCGGTCTTGCCGTTGAGGACCGCATCGCGACACCCGGGAACATCCGTGGCGACAAGAGGCCGTTTGCATGCTGCTGCCTCGGCGAGGCTCATCCCAAAACCCTCGCGATGCGAGGGTAGTATAGCAATGTGGGAGTCTCTCCAGACGTCTGGGACGTTGTCCGTCCAAGGTTCAACCTCAACGAGACCCTCAGATTGCCAGGTGGTCAGGAGAGACTCGGGCAAACTTGCAGGATTCCCCGGGTCTGGCGCGCCAACCAGCCGAACGATGATGGGACAATTACGTTGGTGCAGGATTCGCGCGGCTTCCGCGAGTTCCTCAAGCCCCTTGTCTTGCAGGAAGCGCCCGAGAAAAGTTGCGACGATCGGGCCCTCATTCTCTGGGCTGGCGGCGAACCGGGAGAGGTCGACCCCGGTTCCGGGTACTACCGTGACAGCGTTGGGATCGGAACCGGCTAAAGCGGCCAAGCGGTTCCGATCATCCACATTCATCACCGCGAGACCAATCGTTTCACCGGATAGCGCGTGGGCAAGTGCCACAGAAATTAGGGGTTTCAAGATTTGGGCCTTGACGGCTCTTGACGTGAAGGCGTGGCCGAACCCGGGTAGAAAGTTTACGCGCGCTTTCACACCTGTTCGCCTTGCTGCGTATTGGCCGTGTATGATGGGCTTCAGCGCGATTTGATGAACGATGTCGGGCGCAAGCTCGCTGTAGGCTCTGACGATTTGACGGCGTGTATTACAATCAATCCAGGGGTTGAGACTGGAACGCTGAAAATCTATCCGGCGAACCGCGATCCCCGCGTCTTGGATCTGGCTAACCGCAGTGGCCCCATGCTCGCCCAGACGGCAGCAAACGGTGACGTTATGTCCTGCCTCTTTTGCCGCAACTGCCAACGCCAGAAAGTGTCGGCGAAAATACCAGTCCTCAGAAATTAAGTAGACAAGCTGAGCCACGCGCTCAGAGCCGGTGGAAGCCGACGATCTGCTGCGCCTCGCGCAGTATCGGTTCGGCAATGGCGTTGGCTTTCTCCGCTCCAGCCCTGAGAATAGCGTCGACCTCGTCTGGCGCGGTCATCAACCGTTGCATCTCGTCACCGATCGGCCCTAACGTCGTGACCGCGAGATCGGTCAAGGCAACCTTAAATTCGCCAAACCCCTTGCCGGCGAATTCGGTGATCACATCCTCAACTGTCCGTTCGGATAGCGCAGCGAAGATAGTCACTAGATTGAGCGCCTCTGGGCGCTCTTCCAAGTCCTCGGGGGTCTCCGGAAGCGAGTGGGGGTCAGTCTTCGCCCGCTTGATCTTCAGCGCGATGTCGTCAGGACCGTCTGTCATGTTAATTCGCGAATAGTCAGACGGGTCAGACTTGCTCATCTTCTTTGTCCCGTCGCGGAGACTCATAATGCGCGCCGCCTCTGCCTGAATTCGCGGCTCAGGTAGCGGAAAAAAGTCGACCCCGAACATCGAGTTAAACGCTTGGGCGATGTCCCGGGAAAGCTCGATATGTTGTTTTTGATCCTCACCGACCGGAACATCGGTGGCCTTGTAAGCTAGGATGTCGGCAGCCTGCAGCACTGGATAGGTGTAGAGCCCGACCGACTGACCCTCGCGGTCTTTGCCCGCCTTTTCCTTGAACTGGGTCATCCGATTTAACCAGCCTAGCCGGGCTACGCAATTAAAGATCCACGTTAGTTCCGCGTGGGCGGAAACCTGGCTTTGATTGAAAATGATGCATCGTGTAGGATCAACACCGCCGGCGATAACACCCGCCGCGACTTCGCGTGTCGCGGTTCTTAGTTCCCTGGGATCTTGTGGAACCGTGATAGCGTGAAGGTCGACGACACAGTAAATGCATTCATAATCGTACTGCATGCGCGCCCAATTCCGAATCGCACCCAGATAGTTACCGAGTTGTAGGTTTCCCGACGGTTGAATGCCGGAGAAGATCCGGTTCATTGGAGTTGTCCCCTTTCCAACGATCCACGATAGCGCGGGTTTATCGCGGTGTAGGCCCGCGGGGTCAAGGGAATGTCTTATGGTTGGCACGACAAAACCAATCAGGTTCTAGTGCGTCGCGCGAGCGCCTCGCGGATCTCCTCCAATCGCACCGCCCCAAACAGCGAAGCGGCCACTACGTATACCGTCAGGCCTCCAAACACTAGGAGAACGAGCGCGCCTGCGGCGTCCATGGGGGGTCCATCGAGCCAGGGGCGTATCAAGTCCGTCGCACCGACCAGGCCAAGGGCCATCACCGCTGTTGCTGCCACTATACGCACCAATCGTGAGGTGGCCCGCTGATCGACCGAGAACGCGCCACGGCGGGTAAGTATAAGGCAGAGGAAGGCCATGTTGGCCCAAGAGGCGATTGCAGTTGCTAGCGCTAGGCCAACATGAGCCAGGTACTGCATCAAGATGAGGTTCAATATCAGATTCAGAACTACCGTGGCGGCCCCAATTTTGACCGGGGTCTTGGTGTCCTGGCGGGCAAAGAATCCGGGTTGAAACACCTTAATCATAACGAAGGCCGGCAAGCCGGCAGCGTAGGCGGCAAGTGCAGTCGCGGTCTGGTCCGCAGCGTCAGCGTCAAAGGCTCCTCGCGCGAACAGGCTGGTAACGATGGGCAATGATAGCAGCGCGAGCCCCGCCGCAGCAGGCAAGGTGAACAGCATGCCAAGCTCAAGGCCCCGGTTTTGAGTATCCCGGGCCGCGCCCTCTTCGCCAGCGCGGATCTGGCGGGATAATGTAGG
>PBMU01000088.1 GCA_002722775.1 Rhodospirillaceae bacterium | reverse complement strand
TATCGTCGCTGTCGGCGCTCAGAAAGATGTGCGCAACCATGCGTGGTGCAGCGCCGAAAATTCGTTGGTAGTCGGCAGCTACGTCGACGCGTTCCGAAACCCATGCGCCAACAGGTGCTTCTTTGTTGCGGCAGACGACCATGACGTTTGAAGCACCGCCGTAGGGGCTTTCCACCTCGTCCCCGGTTTTGCCAAAACCACTCCAGACGTAGGAGATGACCCGTCCGGGCGCGTCCGGTCCGCGGGCGAGTTCGACGACTGGCCGCATCATCTTCTCGGAAAACGTGGCGGTATTCGGATTATAGGGGAAGGTCACAAACAGAACTGCAGCACGATCGTCCCGCCCCTTGGTTGTCAGATCTGAGGGGATCACCGGGTTCTCGATCCGCCAATCCCAACTAAGGATCGGGGTGCGGGTTAGGTCAATACCGACCTCCATACCAATCATGGAGACGCTGTTTGAAGTATTGATTTCGACGCAGTTGTCACCGCAACTGACGTAGGTGTTCGGCGTCTTGTCATCAAAGGTGATTTCTTCCCAGCCACGACTAGTGATTTGTGGGGCTAGGTTCGTAATGTCACTGGATAGGGCAGCCAGCGGGACGGCTAGGGGCAGGCCGAACACCAATAAGATAGATCGTAGACAAGGCAGGATTGGAAGCCTCCGCAGCAAGGATTTCCATTACAAGGATACGAAGCAGAGCTTAAAGCAAACAGAGAGTCTCTCGCGGGTTTGGTTGGTCTATTGCACTGGATAATGCACAAGATCGTATTGGCGCAACTAGGCTCCATGCCTTTCTTCAAAATGACCTAAGTTAGAAATAATGCAAACCCCGTCAGCGCTCCATAGAACAATTCGATTAAAGATCATCCGCATCAGGGCTTTGTCATGTACTCGTTTAGGCAATCCGTGAGTAAAATGTTAAGGGTACCCCAATACCCGTTTGATATCGTCAATTAAAGCAACGATTTGAACCTGACCGATGTTGGGATGGTTAAGGATTAGATGTCAATCATAGGGGGATACAAACAGCGGTTGGTTGATCTTGCCTTATCGGCCGCTGGCCTTCTTACCATCGTAATACATGCCACCGTTGGTCGAACTGGCCATCCGCATGCACTTTTTCCGGTGCCCTTGTTTCCAATTTTTACGGGATAGTGCCCGGCTCGAGGTTTAGATTTTCAATAGTCAAGTCAGCAATCAAATCTCTAATTGTTATGCCTTTAGCCGGTGTTGTTGGTGGTGATAGTGTCACGCCGATCGGGTCTATTGAGCGGAACCGTGCCCGTTCCTGTGGGTATTTCATATTATGAAAAACAGGGATCGTCTCTGAAGGGACATCAGCAATTTCACCTGGATAATCCTGAAGGAATAGAACTGCTTTTGGTTCAATAGTAATACAAAAATTAATGGAACAATGTTCAGGAATAGATAAAAAAACGTTATTTTGGTATGCTTCGTGATCAACACCAACACATGAATAGCATTTTTTACAGAACAATCTTATGGACTTGTTATCATTTCTCAATTTAGTAGCAATTATGTATTCTTTTCCCATAATTTCCGAAAAATCGGATCGGAAATATACTCCACGTAGTAAATCCTCTGGCGTTTCGCCCCCAAATTTAGCGGCCCATCGCAATGCTTGGCGACAATCTTCACAAGCGCACAGAACGGAATATCGCGGAACTGGATCGTTAAGGGTTAAACGACAAACCCCACAGTCACACGATAATTGGTGGTCCATTAGAGGTTTATCCTTTCTAATTTGCGTTTAACCTAAATGCCCCCGAGGGGATTCTGAACTTAGTTTGTAAGAAAGGCCATCACTTCAGCGTTGACAATGTCAGCCTGATCACGGTGCACATTGTGGGAGGCGTCCTCAACAGTTAAGACCGGCAGATCTGGACGTAGGGTTCGAAAACGATCAGCAATGAACTTCTCAAACCAGAAACTATTAGCGCCGTATAAAAGTAGGGCGCGTGGTCGCAAAGTGAGGACATTGTCTTCCGTCACAGCTAGGGCGTTAAGACTGCGGAGATGCGGCCCTACAAACGGCGCGGAGCCAGCTAATCCTTTTAGGCGGTCTTTTTGAGTATCTAAGTCCAACTTGGCCCAGCTAGCACCGCCCATGCTTTCTACCGCCGCGCGCAGGCAGGCGCCAGGGCCTTTGGCTTCAGCTATTGCAGCAATTTTCTCATTCTCTGCGGTGATCCGAGTGTGTTCAGTTGGTGGCATTAGCCGCGTCAGTGTTGGCTCAAGAAGCACTGCACGGTCGACGCGCTCCGGCGATTGGGTGGCAAATAAAAATGCCGTGGCTCCTCCGGAAGAATGGGCGAATAGGCTAACCCTGTCTAACTTCTCTGTGTCCAATACTGCACGTAGATTATCCAAGTCGCTCGTGCCGACCCCATAGTCCGATGGGAGCGGGTCATTTGATCCCGCGCTACCCCGAAAGTTCAGCAGAACAAGCTGGTAATGCTCGGCGAGCACCTCGCGTTGCCGAGAGAAAGTGAAGCGATTGGCGAGTAGCCCGTGGAGCATGACAAGCGGGGGGCCAGACCCCACAATTTCATACTCTAATTTCGTTCCATCGTTAGCTCGGATTGAGCGGATAATTCCTGCAATTTTTGGGCGCTGGGGCATTAGACATTCCGTTTACTGAGAGTTTGTCGGGATCAATCTTGGTTGATGATGATATATTGGGCTAAAGCCCCCGACACCACGCGCTCCAGTGTTATGAAGAAAGAACACATGCAAGATTATGTATAACCGTATTTTTTTTAATATACCAAATTACGCATCGTAGTTTTATACTCAATCTGTAAGTTGTGACATTGCAGAAGGCCTCTCATGGGGGCCAGTTCTATGATATCAATTTTCTTGTCACCTCTTTGGCTCATACAAGTCGCGGTTGCGGTGATTAACAGTTGAACCGAAACTTTATGCAATAAAGAACTAGAGGTGGCTCGTGGCGCTGCCCTTCTGATGGCTCATTGCGAGGTTTCAGCAGTATGGCTTCCAGAAATATTGCATGTGGCGTTTTGGGTGTCTGGTGGGTTCAGTGCTTATGTTTGCCAGAATCTATCATAAGGACTCGTGCGCGAATGATCCATTCTGTCCAAACCTAATCGAAGACTCCCCGTTGAATTGGTCATAGCGACATAGCTGCCTTCGTGTTGATATTCGCAGCGCTGTGCGGGTTAGGGATCTAGCGGTATTTCCGTCAGTGGATCAATATTGGTTTTGAGAAGGTGGGGATCCGCGCAAGACTATTCTTAGTATGACCTCGTGCCGCTGGACGCTGTGGTACGGCTGCCCGCATGATGTTACAGCATGCAGAGGTTCATCAGCGCGGCGGCGGACTAGTTTAATCTATCCATATACACCAATCTCTAGGCAGGCGAAGCGTGATGGGTAGGACTCTCGCCGCTCCACAGGGTGGTTGGGATGCGCGCCGCCGCGGTTTATTGTTGGGTGTTCGATAAATATACAATTCGGGAGGGCCAGGAACATGAACCGTTTGGATGGCAGGGTCGCGCTGATCTCCGGAGGTGCTAGGGGCATCGGCGGTGCAACAGCACGGCTGATGGCTGACGCCGGCGCTAAAGTGTTGATCGGCGACGTGCTGGAGACCCAGGGCCGGGAGATGGCTGAAGATATCGGCGCCGCCGCGGCCTTTATAAACCTCGACGTCACCTTGGAGGAGCGTTGGGCTGCTGCAGCCACTTTGGCCGAGGAGAAATTCGGCGGACTTGACATCCTGGTGAATAATGCTGGCGTTTTTCTAGGAAGAGATTTCATGGAAGTCACGATGGCAGATTGGCAACGCATGGCCAACGTAAACATGACTGGCGTATGGCTCGGCACCAAGCAATGCGTGCCGGCTTTAAGCCGCGCTGGTGAGAAGAGCTCGTGTGGCAGCGTGATCGTCAACACCGCGTCGATTGCCGGCCTGGTCGGCGCGGAGTTCGACGCCCTTTATTCAATGACCAAAGGCGGGGTCACCCTGTTCACTAAATCGACCGCGCTTTATATGGCACGCAAGGGCTATCCGATCCGGGTAAATTCGATACATCCCGGTACGATCCAGACCGACATGGGTGAGCAGACTTTCGTCGCTCGGGCTGAGCAGCACGGCACCAACGACGTAGACGAGGCCCGTGAAGTGTCCTTGTCGAATTATCCGATCGGCCGCCTCGGTGTGCCCGAAGACATCGCCAAGGGGATTGTGTTTCTCGCCTCGGACGACTCGAGCTTCATGACCGGGTCGGCCATGGTAGTCGACGGCGGAATAACCGCGCGATAGGCGGCGCTTCCTAACCGGGTATAAAACCCATCCGAAGCTGCAAACACCATAGGGCGGTTTTAATCCGCTGTGACCAGGCAGAATGACCAAATCATAGACATCTTGGTAGCCGCCGACAGCATTTCGGCTCAATGAGTCGCTAGCTAGTGTCAGCCGCGCAATTACAAGAAGTATGGGCGTTAGGCTGTGAACCGAGGTGACAATTTCTTCCCCGTAATCACACCTTGGCTGCCCTTGGGGTTTGGCAGCCAGTGGGTGTTTAAGGAGTCTGAGCTCGCTGGAATTTTCTACTATCGTCCATCAGAGAGGTTCTTCAGGGGTTGCTCACCGGTCGAACAAATTCCCGATGTCTACGTCCTTTAGTTCTTCTGGATCGAAAGTTAACAGATGGGCCGCGGCGAACCCGAACATCCTAGCAAAGATCAAGTCAGGGAACTCTTCACGGCGCGTGTTGTTCAGATTTACGGCCTCGTTATAAAACTCGCGGCGGTCTGAGATGGAATCCTCCAACCCGCTTATCCGTGTCATAAGCTGCTGAAAATTATCGTTGGCTTTGAGGTCGGGGTAAGATTCGGCTAGGCCGAAAAGTTGCGTGACAGCACCTTTGAGTGCGGCTTCAGCGGTGCCCACCGCAGCCACATTCCCAGTCTCCCGGGCCTGGTTCGCCAGATTACGGGCTTCGATGACCCGGCTCAGAGTCTCTTGCTCATAACCCATGTACTGCTTGCAGGCTTCCACGATCTTGGGCAGCTCGTCGTACCGCTGCTTTAGCAGCACATCAATATTCGACCAAGCTTCGGAGACGTTGTGCTTGAGCGCAACGAGGCCGTTGTAGATCCCGACACTCCAGATCACAACGATCAGAACTGCGACTCCGATAATGATCGGTACTATCATGTCTTCCATGACTTGCGCTCCCTCTTTAACGGGTCTTTATTCTTTGCCTTGCTCAGGAAATCAAGGATGCTCTCACGATGATCCGGACCGCGAGGATCCCGAACGAACCGAACCCCTTTCCTCTAAAGAACCGGACGGGAACTGGATCGGTTGTCCTCCCGATTTATTATACCCGAACCGATGTCCTCAGCGGCCCACCCCCGACCTCGTACCAACGGTTTTCACTGGCAGTACAGAGGCGAAGTTTGCTTGGCGTGTACACTATCAAAAAGACTCGGTATTTCGGTCGAATTTAGTAATGATAGGAGCGGCTTAGGCCTTGATCCATTGTGACGAAGTATCCATTGAGGCGATTTAATATGGAACAGCCTGACGCCGAGACCGATGACGAAACGCTGACGCCCCTGGAATGGCTAATCGGTTTGGTCGGTCTAGCCTTAATTGGCGGTGTCCTAGTCCTAGTGGTCATATGGCTATTCTCATTTACCTGGTGGTGGGCCTGTGTCGTTGGGTTTGGGTTCATGGTTTTAGTGGACTTCGCGTGCATCTTGGTCATCTTCGAGTATTTACGAAAGGCTAAGTTGGTGCGCGACGTCGCAACATCGCGCATCCGTTCCGCAGCTCAAGGCTATGTTGAGATCATCGCACCGGCTCGTCCTTGCCTCTCCGCTTCAGTTTTCGGCCCGCTAAACGAACAGGAAACGGCTTGGTACAATCACCTTGAAAGTGGTCCTTTGGTTCTCGAACAGGACGGGGTGAGCTGTTTCGTTCGCACCGACAAAGCAGCGGATCCCGATTATGTCGACATCGACACGGTTTCTGAAGCTCCCGTTACGGTGCCGTTTGTGGGCGAGGATTGCTATGCCATTGGATTGTTCAGGACCGTGAACTCGGCTACGGATATTTATGAGAATGATATTAGGAAGGAAATCGAAGACAACTCCGAATACGATGCCGACCGGCCGATATCAGAGCAGATTCCGAAAGAAATCAAACCGAACTCGACCTTAGGAACACTGCTGGCGCATCGCGAGCAATGGTGGTCTTTTTGTCGCGCTAACGAGGGGATCGGGCCCAAAGATATCCCGTCTGGCACTGCCCAACTCCACACCTTGGGACCCTATTCTGGCACCAACCTTCCGATGATTCTCTCCAGGGAACCGCAACGGACCCTGGTCAAATCACTTCGGAACATCACTTTGATGGGAATTGTTATGGCCGCAGTCCTGATCAGCTTCACATGGTTTCTGGGGACGTTGGTGTGGGAATGATTCTGGAAGAGACGGCGCGAGGCGTAAACGAGAGGTAAACTTTCATAAGCTAGTCGCTAATTTAGGTCTTGGTGGTGGGTGACTGAATGTTCTTCGCATTGCAGTTTTTGAAGGTCCTTTTTGAAACCGAGGTGACCCAAAATAAATGCGCTTGTGTCTGCAGTGGGAGGAAAACAACTATTCCATTTTTGGATCCGATGTTTGGTAAGACGAACACTTTATTCCTGGATTAGGGATGGGGTAGCCAGCTATTTGGAGGTCCCAGAAACCGTTATGTTTCATATGACATTAGGACTGGAACCAATAGCGGAAACCAACGGGTGAATTCTCGAAAGACAATTAAGTGGTATATTTTTCTTTACTCCCCGCCCGGCCTGTTCATGGCTATCACTCATCAAATTTGCCATGCCGCCCGATCCCGTCAACAAAGCGGCCAGCGCCGGCCTGAAACTGGTGATGAAAGGTCGGCCGGCTGCCTTCAATCTCTAGTCGGATTGCCTCGTCTTCTGGATAATTCCACTGATCGATCACTGACCAACGATCGGAACGCAGCGCCATCTGAGGAAACGCCGCCATCTCGTGGGCTAGGTTTTGAGCCGCACTCAGTGCTTCGCCGGCGTCGACCAGGCGGTCAGCGAGACCTATCCTTATCGCTTCGTCGGCATCGACCGCACGGCCCGTCATCATCATGTGTAGCGCTCTGGATTCGCCGACGATCCTCGGCAGTCTTACGGTAGCGCCGTTAGGCATCGGACCTCCAAACCGCCGGCAAAACACGCCAAAAACCGCTGTTTTACTCACCACTCTAAGATCGCACCAGACCGCCAGTGCCAAGCCGGCAGCCACCGCATACCCCTCGACCGCCGCGACTAGAGGTTTCCTGGGGCGCGTCTGCGTAACACCACCATCCTCACCCGCCCAGCAGAATCCGATCGACGCCCCGCTCGCCAACTCACCGAGATCAGCACCGGCACAAAAATTCCCAGCCGTACCAGTTAAGACGGCGACGTTGAGAGAGTCGTCAGCTTCGAACTCTACAAAGACCCGATGTAGCGCCCGCACGGTCTCCATGTCACAGGCATTCCGCACTTCTGGCCGATTAACAGTTACCGTCAGGACCGATCCGTCCCGCGACGTCAGTACTTTCCCATCGGTAATTTCCTTCATCGGTCCCTCCATCGAGAATTCGCCAGAAAGTTATAGCGTCGCAAGCGGCCCGTCTCCTCAATAGAAATCGATGTTTCGTGCCGCCTCGAGAAAAAACAAATATACGGTGTGGGTGATTGCTGTGAGCCAAGCGATCGTAGAGCGCGTGCGTTATGGTAAGACGGGGGATCAAAAGACCGATAAATTTAGCCAATTTTAATGGCCCTATCCGATGTCTCGGCCTTCGGTTTATGGCAGTATCTATCGATTGACTGTTTCCCACCCGATTGTTGGTCGTTGTAAACGACCTGGAGGAGGAGAACTGAGATGCCGATCTTTGAGAATGGGCCCGTACGGATCTACTATGAGGAAGTTGGTGATGGCTTCCCACTTCTCGTGATCCCTGGTGGCGGCCTGAACGCAACCGTATCAGGGCTTGGGGCGCACGCCTTCAACCCATTGGAAAAATTCAGCGATACACATCGCGTCATTGCGCTCGATCTGCGAAACGCCAATCGCGGGAGTTCGGACGGGCCGTTGGAAATTGAACGGACGTGGGATAGCTTCACCGACGACCAGCTCGCCCTGATGGATCATCTTAGAGTTGACAGCTTTATGGTGATGGGCTTCTGCATTGGGGGACCGATGATCTGGAACATGTTGGAGCGCGCGGGTGAACGTATCGTCTCCGCGGTTCTGGTACATCCGAGCGGCTACAGTTCCAGCGCGCCGAACATCTTTTATCAGAACAATATGAATGGCTGGGCGCCCGAATTCTTAAAACGGCGGCCTGAAATTACGATGGAGATGGTGTCGGATTATCTTGGAAATATGTATTCGAAACGAGCGGATTTCGTGTTCACGGTAGATCGGGATTTCGTCCGTGGTTGCCAGACGCCGGTTCTGATCCTGCCGGACGATATACCGGCACATCCCTACGCAGCTGCAATGGAGACGGCCATGCTGGCGCCGAACGCCCAGGTTAGCCTTTACCCATGGAAAGAGAACAACCGCAAGATAGATCTCGCAGTGCGTCATATTCGGAGCTTCATGGCCGCGAACGCGCCGGCGAAGCTGGAGGCGGTAGCGGAATAGTCTGCCTCCCTACATTTCCAAGTATTCGTGCTTCTTTAGGGCGGAACCTGGGTTAAGGACGGATCCCGAAAGTTAGGGGCCGTGCCTGCGTGTTGGGTTGTAAAAGGAAATTTTTATAGCCAACAGTTTTTTAGTTACGCGCCTTCAGTCGGCTATTTCTAGTTTGTCTTGGGTCCTTGTTTCGAAATCCCGGGCGTCATGACGCTCCCGGAGTTGTCCACTCAACTCGCCTCTGATCCGGTTCACCATTCGGCCTCGCTTAACCGGTTCGCGGGCGTGTATCTCCTCGGCCCAACGCCGGACTTTGGTGTAGGTGTCGACTTCAAGGAACTCCTGTGCGTCATATTGATCGAAGATCACCAGCCCCCCATACCAAGGCCAGATAGCCACATCAGCGATGGTGTACTCATCACCGCAAATGTATTTGTTATTGGTTAGGCGTTGATCAAGCACGTCGAGCTGCCGCTTGGTCTCCATGGCGAAGCGGTCGATGGGATATTGCTGCTTTTCCTCCGCGTAGGCGTAGAAATGGCCGAACCCACCGCCGAGATAAGGTGCACTGCCCATCTGCCAGAACAGCCATGATATGCATTCCGGCCGCTGCGCGGGGTCGCTTGGCAGGAATGCATTAAATTTTTCAGCCAGATATAGCAGAATCGCTCCGGACTCGAAAACCCGGGTTGGCGGATTAGTGCTCTGGTCCATTAGGGCGGGGATCTTGGAATTGGGGTTCACTTCGACGAAGCCGCTACCGAACTGGTCGCCATCACCGATTCGTATTAGCCAAGCGTCGTATTCTGCGCCCACATGGCCCGCTGCTAGCAGCTCTTCCAGGAGGACCGTAACCTTGACACCATTGGGCGTTCCAAGCGAGTAAAGCTGCAAGGGGTGCTCGCCGACGGGCAGTTCCTGTTCGTGGGTTGCGCCAGCGATAGGACGATTGGTACTGGTGAAGCGACCCTGCTTTTGGCCTTCCCATTTCCAGACCTTTGGAGGCGTGTATGGCTCTGTCATCATCGAAATCCTGTTTGGGGTGGTGGTCGATCATTTGTTGACGGGTGGTGTAGAGACTTTTCAGTGAGATGGGAGCACTAATGTAGGATAAATGCCACGAGTTTGCGCTTAGGCCGGTAAAAAATGCAGGTGAGGACGGCATGAATACAAGAAACGATGCCGGTACGACGTCGGGTAGCCGCACCGTATCGGATGCGATATTGATCCGGCTGCGTGAGGCCGGAGTGCGCTACCTATTCGCAAATGCTGGGACCGACTTCGCCTCGATCGTCGAATCGATGGCTAGCCATGAGAGCAACGCAATGGTCAAGCCAGTGCTGGTGCCGCATGAGTCTGTGGCTGTAGCGATGGCACATGGCTACACGATGGTGACTGGTGAACCCCAAGCCGTGATGGTGCATGTAAGTGTTGGCACGGCGAACGCGCTGTGCGCTGTGATGAATGCCAGCCGCCTGGAAATCCCGATGATCTTTATGGCGGGCCGAACACCGATCACCGAGGAACGAACAGCGATGGAAGGTGCCCGTACCGTCTATGTGCACTGGGCGCAGGAGATGTACGATCAGGGCGCTATGGTGCGGGAGATGGTAAAATGGGACTATGAGCTGCGCGCGCCGGACGAGGTCGACAAGGTGATCGATCGCGCGCTCAATTTAGCGCAAAGTATGCCGAAGGGACCAGCCTATCTGTCGCTCCCACGCGAGGTATTGGCCGCACCCGCATTGCGGTCTTCAAACTCGACCCTGCGCGTCGCGCCGGCACCAGCACACCCTGACCCTGTAGCTATTTCCGAAGCGGCCAATATTCTGCTGGCAGCCGAAAATCCGCTCATTATCACCGCAGATACAGGTCGAGAGCCAGAAGCGATGGAATATCTGGCGACGCTGGCGGACCGGTTTGCGTTGCCGGTGATCCCCGCTTATCCGCGCTATCTCAACTTGTCTAGCGATCACCCGATGCTCCTCGACTATGCGGTCGGCCCGCATATCCAGGCGGCTGATGCGGTGCTAGTAATTGACAGCGACGTACCATGGATCCCGGCCAAGGATGGTGTCCCAGTGAATGCGAAAGTAATCCATATGGGCACTGACCCGCTCTATGGCAGTTATCCAATGCGCGGCTATCCCTGCGACATTGCGATCGCAGCGCCTTCATCGATTTCGCTACCGGCGCTGTCGACGGCGATGGAGAGGAGTTCCGCCGGCCATGAGATGGCGATTGCCGAGCGTCGTACTCGTATTGAAGGGGGCCGCGAGGCGGTCCGTACCCGTTGGCGCCGAATGGAAGAGGATATGGAGACGGTGACACCGATTAAGCCAGCTTGGTTGTCACACTGTGTCGGCGATCTGATGGACGAGAACTCGATCCTGATCAATGAAATGGGGGTGGCGTTGCCGCATGTGTCGCTTTCAACCCCGGGGAGTTTCTTCGCTTCGAGCCCGGTAAGCGGTTTGGGTTGGGGGTTAGGCGCGGCGTTAGGCGCCAAACTAGCCTCCCCGGAAAAACTGGTGATTGCGGCAATTGGCGATGGTTCTTACTATTTTGGTAACCCAACTGCGGTGCATTACTGTTCTCGTGCGTACAGCCTACCAGTGTTAAACATTATTCTGGATAATTCGTCCTGGGGTGCGGTGCGCCGCGCCGTTTTCGATATGTACCCGGATGGCCGCGCCGTGCGATCGAACAACATGCCGTTGACCACACTGGAGCCGATGGTGGCCTTTGATAAAGCATGTGAGGCGGCCGGGGGTTACGGCGAACGGGTCGACGACCCAGCTGAGCTGCCAAAAGCTCTCGAACGGGCGAAACGCGCAGTGATGGTGGATAAACGTCAGGCATTGCTTCACGTGGTGCTCGCGAGTGCAGATGGGTGGCAGCCTACCGACTTAAAAAAAGTCTGATCAAACTGACCTAAGCACCTCTGCTAATGTCGCGATCATCTTGTCCAGCCGCGCGACAGCGTCGTCGATTTCATGAGGAGTGATGTAGAGCGGCGGAGTGATCGGGATCACGTTCCCGGCGGCCCAAGCATGCGGTTGGCGCGCATGGCTCGGTTAGCCCGCTCGGGCAACTTAGTGTCCGTGCCAAAGGGTTAACGTGTCTTCCGATTCTGCACCAATTTGATAGCAAAAAAGTAAACCGCAGCTGCCGGGGCTGTCGCCAACGATGTCGTGTTTCCAGAGGTCCTGCAGACGCTCGAGTCAATAGTCACTCATCTCGGACGCGCGGACCGGCATGTTCTCAGTGGGAGCACACGAAGAGTGGCTGGTCGAGGGAGATATCGGAAGATACCATTAGGTCGGTGACAGTGATCTGATAGTATTGAACAACTTATGCCTCGTCGCCAACGCGAGGTTGAACAAATGCGGGCGGGCGTCCCGCTTTCTTCTTGGTCTCCCTACCTTTAGACCGTTAGTACGACCGAACCTGTAGTCTCCCGAGCCTCCAACGCCCGGTGAGCCGCGGCGGCGTCGTCCAGCCGATAGGTCATCGGTGTGGTGATTTTGAGCACACCTTCAGTTAGACTGGTAAACAACGCATTCGCCATCGCATCCAGGCTTTCGCGATCGGAACTATAATGAAATAACATCGGCCGGGTCACACTGTAGGAACCCCGACTCAGGTTGGAGATTCGGAACGGTTCGATCGGACCGGATGATTGGCCGAAATTCACCAGATGGCCGAGGTCTGCGAGACAATCGAGCGAGCCGTTAAAGGTGTCACGACCAACGGAATCATAGGCGACATCGACTCCCCGCCCCTTGGTGATCTCCTCGACCCGTTGAACGAAATCCTCATCGCGATACAGTATAACCTCATCACAACCCGCTTTCTTGGCCAAATCCGCTTTGATATCGCTGCCAACGGTTCCGATCACCGTTGCCCCAATATGCCGAGCCCATTGGCACAGGATCTGGCCGACCCCCCCAGCCGCTGCATGTACCAGGATCGTATCTTCGGGTCCGATTGCATGCACTCTATGCAAGAGCATATGCGCGGTAAGGCCTTTGACCAGAACCACGGCGGCGATATTGTCTCCAACACAGCTCGGCACTCCTACCAGGTGTTGCGCCGAGACTAATCGTTCACTTGCATATCCGCCGTAACTATTGGTGAAATAGGCGACCCGATCACCCGGATGGAAAGCCTCGACACCTGGTCCGACAGCCTCGATAATTCCGGCGGCCTCTAGACCTGGAATGCCGGGTAAGCTCAAGGTCTGGTAGAGGCCGGAGCGCACGTAACAGTCATGAAAATTGACGCCGATGGCGGTTTGCCGTAATCGGACTTCTCCGAGAGCAGGCACCCCGACGTCGACGTCCTCTAACCGAAGAACCTCCGGTCCGCCGGTCGTTCTTAGAATAATTGCTTCGGCCATCTCGTGCTCCCGACTTTACCAAGCTAAGTAGCCTTGATTATCGCCCCGTGCTAAACATGGATCTCTTCCCGCTTTAGAAAAGCCAATGTATCCGTATCCCCCCGGTCGAGTCGTAGTCTCGATCCACCAGGCTCAACATCCCTCGATTGTTGCAGTGCAGCTAACCGCCCTAATGTCATGTCCGTCGATAAATTATGATAGGATTCAAATAGCTTCCGCGCAGCACCTTTAATCGGATAACCCCCCATTTGCGATATGTGCCTTACCCCCGATTATGTTAGGAAACGTGTTCTTTGAAGCAAACACAAGGATCTTCACCTGTGCCTTCTTTTAGGGCTTCTTTCAATACAATTCCCCGTTGCTCCAACACCGAATATAAAGGCCGCCCCGCTGCGCTGCTCGAACTGTCGTGTGGGATTCATCGTCAGTATGCGGATCAATTCCCAGAGGTATCAATTTTCTCCCCAGCGATGCACTCTTTGGACAGTTGATCCGGGACCGGTTAGGTTTTTAGTTTGGCTAACTCGGATCGGGTATTTTTGATAAACCATCCCGTGGATTAAACCAATGGCAGTTTATATTGGCGTTGATGTTGGCGGCACCTTCACAGACTTTGCTATCAGCCTTCCGGATGAGAACCGGCAGATATTGCATAAGGTACCCTCGACGCCAGGTGAGCCAGATAAAGCCATCGTAGATGGTGTGAAGGACCTGCTGCAGCGTCACGTAATCGCGCCGGGGGATATCGTTCGCTTAGGGCATGGCACCACAGTAGGAACTAACGCGCTTATCCAGCGTAAGGTTGGAAAAGTGGCTGTCGTGACCAGCGAGGGTTTTCGTGACCTCCTGGAAATTGGACGCCAGGTCCGCCCAAAAGTTTACGACATGCACCAGGATTTTCCCGAACCACTGGTGCCCCGCTGGCGCCGTTACGAAGTGCCGGAACGGATGCGTGCCGACGGCGTAGTGCATACTGCTCTTAATGAAGACGCTGTGAGCCGGGTAGGCCAAGAGCTTGCAAGCGAAGGCACAGATTGCGTCGCCGTCTGCTTTTTGCACTCACACGCATTCCCGGCACATGAAGAGCGTGCCGCCGCACTACTGCGCGAAATCCTGGGAGATGAGTCATCGGTGATTACATCCTCGGCGGTCTATCCCGAGTTTAGAGAATATGAGCGTTTTTCGACTACCGTTCTGAACGCAGTTCTTTTGACAGTGATGACCGCCTATCTTGACCGGTTAACAAAAGCGGTGGGCGGGTTGGGTATTTCCGCCGAACCAACGGTTAGCCAGAGCGGCGGTGGGTTGATGTCGGTGGATTACTCGCGCCAGTATCCGATCCGATCGGCCCTGTCGGGCCCGGCAGCAGGCGTACTAGGCGCGGCTTACCGAGCAAAGGCGACTGGCCAGGGCAATGTGATTACCTTGGATGTCGGTGGTACCAGCGCTGATGTTTCCTTGCTGGTCGATGGAGAGCCCTCGACTGTCCATAGCCGACGTTTGGCCGGGTTTCCGCTGCGTTTGCCAGCCCTTGACGTAAACGCGGTCGGCGCCGGCGGCGGTTCGATCGCCTGGATTGATCGCGACGGTTTGCTAAAGGTCGGTCCGCATAGCGCTGGTGCCCTGCCTGGGCCGGCTTGTTACGGTAATGGCGGTGAAGCGGCGACGGTTACCGATGCCAATGTGTTGCTTGGCAGGTTGCCCAGCGGTTCTCTGCTCGACGGACGCATGGCCATCCGCCGCGAGTTGGCGGAAGCGGCGATTGACCGCTTGGCTGAGGCCTTGGAGATGAGCCGGGAGGATACCGCGCTTGGGATCGTGCAGGTAGCCTGTGCAGTTATCGTCAAGGCGATCCGCGCGATCTCGGTCGAGCGCGGTCACGACCCCAGTGATTTCGCCCTATTCGCGTTTGGTGGCGCCGGGCCGCTTCATGCGAATGAAGTGGCTCGTGACCTTGGTATCAAGCAAATCTTGATCCCACCTAACCCAGGTATTCTGTGCGCCGAAGGATTGCTCGGCTCGGATTTGGTGGCTGATCTAGTGCACCCTTCACTGGCCCCTTTTTGTGATGATGCTCCGGATGTGCTCAACAGGGCCCGGGAGGAACTGAACAAGCGAGCCGATGCGTGGTTTGTCGCTGAGGCCGTGGCACCCATTGATCGTCGTTCCATTTGGTCGGTAGATTTACGTTATGCGGGGCAGAATTTCGAGTTGTCGGTGCCTCTCGTGGACGCTGATCTTAACGCTACTTCTGCTGGTATCATACGTCAGAAATTCGACACAGCGCATGAAAATGCCTATGGATTTGCGCAACCCGAGGAATTAGTGGAAATTGTCGGCATGCGAGTGAAGCTGACGGGAGTGTTGGCCAAACCGCCGCTTCACAAAGCTGGAGTGTCGGAGGCAGCTAGCGTTGTCGAGTCGCGGCAGGTCGCCTTCACCAGGGATGATTGGCATCAAACACCGATTTACCGCCGAGAAGATCTGACAGTGGGCTTCGAACTCGTGGGGCCGGCCGCGATAGAACAAATGGACAGCACGCTATTGCTTTTCCCAGATGACCGAGCCTACACCGACGAGTGGGGCAATCTGGTCATCGATCTCGTCGGCGAGAGGGTATGACGATGGCGATGCTAACACCGATTGAGGTTGAACTGCTGCGTAATGGCCTGACCAGCATCTGCGACGAGATGTTCCTGGCGATTATGAAAAGCGCCTATTCCACCAACATTAAAGAGCGCCATGACCATAGCGCTGCGATCTTTGATGCCGAGGGCCGGGTAGTAGTTCAGGGTGAAAGCCTGCCGTTGCATTTGGCCTCTATGCTGGGGTTGGTCGAGGTGGTGTTGGAGCGTTATGGCGTAAACTCGCTCAAGCCAGGCGATATGTTCCTCTCGAATGACCCGTTTGTGGGACGTGGCTCGCATCTACCCGATGTGGCTATCTTAGCCCCTATCTTCCGCGATGGCGAAGTCGTGCTTTTTATTTCTAATATCGCGCACCATTCGGATATCGGCGGGATGGCTCCCGGCTCGATGGCTGGCGGGATGACGGAGATCTATCAGGAAGGCCTGCGTATTCCACCGATCCGGATTGTTGAAAATGGCGAGATCCTGCGCGATGTTTTAGATCTAGTGTTGCTGAACGTCAGGGTTCCACGGGAGCGCCGAGGTGACTACATGGCGCAGGTCGCGGCTAACCGGTTGGGCACGCGACGTTTGGAAGAACTGTTTCAGCGCTGGTCGAAAACTCAAATAAAGAAAGGGTGTGCAGCTATTATCCGGGCGGTGCCCCGCCGTATGCGTTCCGGTATCGCTGATCTGCCAGATGGTGAATATCAATTTGAGGATTTGTTGGACGATGACGGCATGGGTACCACTGATATCCCAATTGTTGTCCAGATCCGTGTTGCCGGTGAAGAGGTGTGGTTTGATTTTGAGGGCTCTGGCCCGCAAGTCAAAGGCAATATGAACAACAGTTTTGCGGGCCTGCAAGCGAGCGTGCTTTTCGCCTTAAAGGTTTTGATTGATCCAGACGGGCCGACCAATCACGGCATGTTGGAGCCTGTACATATAACAGCGCCTAACTCCACCGTGGTGAATGCGTCCTTCCCCGCCGCGACGGCTGCCCGCGCTCAGACTTGTCAGCGGATCATCGATGCCATACTAGGCGCGCTTGCTCCGGCGCTACCGGAACAGGTTATCGCCGCAAGTAATGGCGCTAATGGGGTTGCCACTTTCTCTGGCACAGGCCCAGATGGGCGGTACTATCTTTACATGGAAACCATTGGTGGCGGAGCTGGCGCCCGGTCGTATAAGGACGGCACCGATGGGATCCAAGTCCATGTCACCAACACTTCGAACCTACCGGTTGAAGCGTTGGAGAACGAATACCCGTTGTTAGTAGAACGCTATGAATTGATTAACGGCTCTGGTGGTGTGGGAACTTGGCGGGGCGGATTGGGCTTGCGTCGGATCTATCGGGGCATAGATCACACCGTGACCTTCTCCGGACAGGGAGAACGGGCAGTTCACCCGCCTTGGGGATTGTTTGGTGGGGGACCCGGCGGTACTGGTTCGATCTATCTTCTCCACAATGATGGTCAGCGCCAGGAATTGGCGGTCAAGCCGGCGTCTATTCAAGTTGAACCAAGCGCTTCGGTATGCATCGAAACTCCAGGCGCTGGCGGATATGGTCCGGCAAGTGAACGTGACGCTGATTCGTTGGAGGATGATGTACGCTCCGGAAAATATACCGCCGAGTTCATGCGTGAGGCCTATGGCCATGAGGGTGATTGATCAAGCAAAAGAAAGGGTGGGGTTAGTATATGGAGCGCTTTTGAAAGTTGATATGAGCTAGATGTGTTGTTAGGTGGGTTGGCGCGATCAGGTGCGGACCGTTGCCCTTTTCTTCCTACAAAGTAACTGCCCAATGCTCACCCACTTTGCCCTGGAGTGGTTCATCGGTGGTGTACTTTTGTAGAAAAGACCGTCTACCGTTACGGGTTCAACGTATTACAAACCGCGCTGCAAAGCCGCTTGAGAGTTGGAACGAAATTCACGCCTATAGAGGATGGCGACGACCCAAAAAACCGATGCAATTAATGCCACCGGATGAATGAACCAGGC
>PBMU01000087.1 GCA_002722775.1 Rhodospirillaceae bacterium | reverse complement strand
TCGCAAAATCAGCGCTTTGAGCAGCCTTCAATCCTTTATTGAAATCCTGTGCCCACACAGCTTCTGCCGAGCCGATTAAGCCCGTCAGTATCACCAGCGTTGTAAGCAGTCGTTTCATTCGCCAACCACCCGCCCCATCGCACCTTCATTGACTTCAAAGTATCGCTGCGTCATTTGCAAGATACTGAACGGAATTAAGCACCACGAACCGCTAAAACACAGCTTTGTGGGGCAGATCAATTGGTTAATGGGCCGGACAAGATCATACGTCCAGCCATGTCCTACGTTAATCATATGCTGTCAGGGATGGGGCGGCGGCATTTGAGCAATAATCTGGCTCCAGAGCCGAACGAGATAACTTGAGGCAGGCCGCAATGTCCAGCCAAGCAAAACTATTATGTTCCAACGTGTTTCGGGCGTCCACGTGCCTCAAATTGCTGTCACAGACTGATATGTGAACAAAACATTAGGTTGTTATAAACTTTATGGAGCAAACCCTAGATTTAAGAGCTAACAAAACTGGCAAATGATTATGAGGCGGTTTTTGCATTTTTAAAATATACGGAGGACGCAATGAGCTGGTTGATTGGAGTGGATGTTGGCGGGACGTTCACAGATTTCTGCGCTTTAGAGCAAACATCGGGAAAAATGATCTTCCACAAAATACCATCCACGCCGGCGAATCCTGCCCGGGCTATTCTAGATGGTGCGGTCGCGATGTGTGATGCAAATGGAATTTCAGCTGAGCACGTCATCCGTCTGGGCCATGGAACGACCGTCGCCACCAACGCTCTAATCCAACGCAAGGGCGGACGAGTTGGATTGATCACGACCAAGGGATTTCGTGACGTGCTTGAAATCGGGCGGCAAGTTCGGCCGAAACAATACTCATTACAGGAAGATTATCCAGCGCCTTTGGTTCCGAGAGCTCGGCGGTTCGAGCTTAATGAACGTGTTGGCTCGATGGGGCAGGTACATATTCGCCCGAGCGACGATGAGATAGAGGATGTCGTCAGAAAGGTCGTTGAGACTGGCGTGGACGCTTGCGCAATCGGGTTGCTCTTCTCCTTTCTAAATCCAGAATGTGAACAGAGGGTGGCGGAAACATTTTCCAGAATAGCGCCGAGAGTGCCGCTATCACTTTCTAGCAAAGTTCAACCGGAGTTCCGCGAGTACGAACGATTGTCGACCACGGTACTGAACGCTTATCTGTTATCTGTGATGTCGCAATACATGCAAACCCTAGAAAACGAATTCTCGACCCGTTTTCCAAACGCTTCAATTGGGGTCAACCAATCGAGCGGAGGGTTAATGTCTGTATCACGGGCACGCCGTTTTCCGGTTCGTACAGCCCTGTCAGGGCCAGCGGCCGGCGTCGTCGGAGCGTCATATTTCGCTAAACTAAGCGGTAGAAGGTCGGTGATCACTCTCGATATGGGTGGAACCAGCGCCGATGTTGCCCTAATTCGAGATTACCGAGCCGATGTTAGTTTCGAGCGGTCAATTGAGGATTTTCCAGTTCGCTTGCCAAGCATCGATATTAACTCCGTTGGCGCGGGCGGAGGCTCCGTCGCGTGGTTCGACCGGGACGACCTCATGAAGGTCGGTCCCGAGAGTGCCGGTTCGGTTCCTGGGCCAGCATGCTATGATCTCGGCGGCGAAAAACCCACGGTTTCAGATGCCAATCTAGTCCTTGGCAGGTTATCACGCAGGGGACTGCTGGGCGGTAAAATGCCTCTTAATCTCCGGGCAGCGCAAAACGCGCTCGCCCCGATCGCCGATCAACTCGGATTTTCGTTGGAACGGGCGGCCCACGGAATAATCAGTATTGTCACCGCGAACATGGTGCGTGCGATTCGCGGTATAAGCGTCGAGCGAGGGCTCGACCCTCGTGATTTTAGCCTTGTCGCATTTGGAGGCGCGGGACCCTTGCAAGCCCGCGATGTCGCTCGTGGACTGGGAATGCGCGAAATAGTAGTCCCGTTAGCACCTGGAATTCTATGCGCGCAAGGCCTGGTAGTCGCGGATCAAAGTGAAAATTTCGTGCGCACAATCCGCATCAAACTAGATCGCCCTGGTGCTGGAGAAGTGATGGTTGAGAATACAGCTGAATTGCTGGCGCGGGCGCGAGCATGGTTGTCGAGTGAGGATATTTCGACCCGAACTTCGCATTCGCTCGAACTGTCATGTGACATGCGCTATGTCGGGCAAAACTATGAACTGTCAGTTGAGTTGCTCGAAAGTGATTGGCTGAACCTGGACATAAATAGATTGACGAAAAAATTTTTCGAGACGCACCAAAAAAATTACGGCTATTTCAACGAAAATGACCCAGTTGAGGTAATCAACCTGCGACTGAGCGCTAAGGCAAGGCACGAAGTGCCAGAGCGTATCAGCACCAATGACCCGCAGCACCACGAAGCCGAGGAGGACAGCCGACCCATTTTCTTCGACCACGACGCGCCCGTCGACAGTGCCATCCATTATCGGGAGACACTTAAGGTTGGAGACATCATTACTGGACCAGCGGTCATTGAGCAGATGGATGCTACAACGCTGATTTTCCCAGGTGACCGAGGTCGAATAGACGAAGCCTTAAACCTTAATCTAGAGGTGATGCCATGACCGGAGCCGCGACGCTAGATCCGATTACGTTGGAAATCCTCCACAACGGACTGCGGTCCATTACTGATGAGATGTGGACAGCTCTGAGGCGGAGTGCCTACTCCACCAATATCAAGGAGCGTCACGACCATTCCACGGCGATCATAGATACCCGGGGTCGATTAGTTGCCCAATCTGAATATTCGCTTCCGACTCATCTTGGCGCGATAATAGGTGCGACAGAGTCATTGCTGCAAAAATATGCACTTAAGGATCTCGAGGAAGGGGATGTGATCATCTGTAATGACCCCCATGTTGCTGGCGGCACACATCTGCCGGATGTAAACGTGATCGTCCCAGTATTCGTGGAGGGGGGCATCCTGGCTTTTGCTTGTACGATCGCTCACCACGCGGACATTGGCGGTATGTCGCCAGGAAGCATGGACGCGTGCATGACGGAAATTTTCCAAGAAGGGCTGCGAATTCCCGTCATGAAGCTTTTTAATCGGGGTCAAATGAATGAAGAACTCATGGATTTAATTTTGCTCAACGTGCGTGTCTCAGATGAGCGTCGTGGCGACTATTTTGCCCAGATAGCGGCCTGCAATCTTGGCCAGCGTCGTTTGCATGAATTAACCGATCGCTATGGAGTATCAACCGTTTTGTCGGCTTTTGATGAAATCATCGAACGCACTACCATCAGAATGCGCAGAGGTATTGAGACTATTCCAAACGGGTCCTACTCTTTCGATGATGAAATGGATGATGATGGTCTCGGCACGTTCGATATAAAAATTAAGGTTCGGATCGAAGTCGATGGAGACAAGATCCACGTCGACTTCACTGGGACCGACCCTCAGGTAAAGGGAAATATCAACGCCCCCTATAATAGCACTCACGCCGCTGTAAGTTATGTTTTAAAGGCCGTTGTGGATCCTGAAATTCCAAACAATCACGGCGTGCGTAGTGCGATCAGGGTTACTATGCCTCCTGGGACAATCGGAAATGCGGTGTTTCCCGGGGCAGTTGCGAGTCGAAACCATTTCGCGCAACGCCTTGTCGACGTTGTGCTCGGTGCACTCGCTGGTGCGGTTCCCCACGCGGTTACTGCCGCATCGAATGGAGCGAACACAAGCGTTTCGCTGCTTGGTATTTCTAACACTGGTGAGCAATATGTTTATTTCGAGACTATAGGTGGCGGTGTTGGCGGTCGGTACGCGAAAGACGGGAAAGATGCGGTTCAGGTTCATATAACCAATACCGCTAATTCACCTGTAGAGGCTTTCGAGATGGAATATCCGTTGATGATTGAGGAGTATGGACTGGTCGAGGATAGTGGGGGTGCCGGGCGCCATCGTGGGGGTTTAGGTATTCGCCGTGTCTATCGACCTATTGACCACGTTGCGTCGTTCAACGCGGTTGGTGAAAGGTTTCGGCACCAACCCTGGGGGTTAGATCAAGGTAGGTCCGGTAGGAGTGGACAGTTCGTTATGGTGAATGATGATGGAACAAGAACGAAATTGCCGGGAAAGGTTGCGACCCAGGAACTTCGGCCCAATCAAAGACTCGTAGTCGAGTCGCCCGGCGCTGGCGGATATGGACCCACATCGGAACGGGATCACGCCGCGTTGGAAGAAGATCGTGCCAGCGAAAAGTGTACTGACGAATATCTTCAACTTCATTACGGAATATAGAGCTACTTCCATTTAATCTTGATAATGTCTGGTTTTAGCTCATAGCGTAAAAATCATTAATCGGGAGTCAAATTCGAAGATCAATCGGTTAGATCATGTGATAACAATTCCTGAACACCATCTGTACTGGTTATCCGCACAAATCCTAGAATCTTCCATGCTTGGTTCAGGGTCAACAGGCACGAAAGTTACTACCCTTATTACTACCCTGGGTACGCGGGAGTCATGGCGGCTATGGACGTTATATATAGACATGGATTTTGGCACTTATCCCAAATAACTCGCCAACAGCTAGGATGTACCTAGGAGGCCATATAAGAGTCACTGAGTGGGGGTAAATATATCTAGATGAAGAAGGGTTATAGGTCGCATCTAGATCGTTTGTATGAGTCTTAGAATAGGTTTACGAGTCAGTGTGATGTATAGGGTGCAGTATTAGTATTAAATATAATGTTTACAGTTAGTAATGGGTCAATTCCTTATGGCTTCGTATATTGGGGAGGCCAAGACCCCCAAGGTCGTAGCCGACCTCATCTGATAGTATATATGAATAGGTTAGGGATAAGACTTACTTAAACTCAGAGAACAGTACCTTATTGCTCTTCATCTTATTAATCTGAGCCATCCTCATCCAACAATGCACGTGATAGGTGGCTTGGGAGACGAAATCACCACGGTTTCTAAATGACAGTCTTTCAACTCAACACCCTTTGTATTTCTTAATGAGACATTCCTTGCCAAGTTTCTTTGCTTCTTCGATTTGAGCAAGGGTTAATTCCTTTTTAATCCCCTCTTTAATTCTCGGCACATGCTTATTAATAATCGGTTCATACTGCCTCAAATTATAGTGAGATTTGGATTCAACAACATGTGTTGCCGAGTCGAGAGCAATCAATGTCCAAACATAACCAGAGACCATGTTTTTTTTATGCCTCGTCCACCAAAGTACTCATATGCTAGATTCAAAGCACCGAGGGCATGACCCTCTTCGGCGGCGAGACTATACCACTTTGCCGCACTTTTCCGATCCTCAGGAACACCCTGTCCGTTTCTATATAATTGCCCTATCCGATTTGCGGCATCAGCATTGCCCTGTTCAGCGAGTGGTTTCCATATACGCAGAGCAGTCGCGAAATCTCTATTGCTGTATGCGGCTGCCCCCTCTTGGAGATCAGCACTCTCACTGACCCCGGTATTTCCAAATAAAGATACAAAAATTATTAGAGTAGGTATGATTTTATTCATTATTCAATCTCTTCGGGAAGAATGGTAAAGGGCCCAAAAATAATTCCATCTGCAGTCTTTATTGTAAATGGATTCCCCCTGAATTCCTTGTAATAAATGCCGTTGCTGTTAACAAATTTTCAAACTTAACGACTTCATCAGACCATATTGGCAGAAACTTCCAATGCCTTTTGATCAACCCCCGAGATCTGAGTGATGCAGCCGTATATTGGGCCTGCTTTGCCGTATCTAAGTTCTGCGCCCCTACCGGGGCCACCAGAGGCCTGGGTTAGAATAATGACTGAGAAGAGAACACGTTAGCTAGGCCTTCAATTCTCCGGACATGGTCGCTCAGAACTACGGCAAAGGGATAGGGTGGGCGCCAGAGACGGCACAGCATATATAGTGCGCTTCACTAGGGAGTCAGGACCTCTTGACCTCGAAAGATCCTATGAAAAGTCGATCCAACTCGCTTTGTGAAAAAAACCGAATTGCGTCGCTTGGCGTTTGGACGATGGGTTCATTTGGTCCGTTGAAGGATGTGTTCAAAACCATTGGAACATCCGTCAAAACGAAGAAACGCTCGATCAAATCGTTGAACAAGCCATTGGCAGCATTGACTGTCTGGACGCGTGCTGTCTTGTTCACGTGGGTTACGGTCGGCACGTCGTCGCGGATTACGTTGGCATTGAAGAGCATATGAGGGCTCGGCAATGGAATTCCGCTAAACCAACGGTGTGCCTCACTCTCAAGGACCGCTGGACCAAAAGGACGCCAAGTCTCACGTGACTTGATCGAGTTTACTCGAACCCCGTTACTCGATGGTCTCGGGTCTGCCAAAATAGAACGTTGCCCTAGCGCCCGCGGCCCTATTTCACTTCGCCCTTGCATCCAGCCAATTACCTCGTTCGCAGCCAACGCTTTGGCCGCGCAATCTGCAACACTCTCCCTACGAGTCCAGAAAATCCCGTCTCCTTCTTGTTCCAAAGTTCGCAAGATCTCGCTGTCGGTGTACCCAACACCCAGAAAGGGAAGAATCTCTTTGTCCACAAGCACGGGACGCGGTTGGTCTAGAAGATTGAAATAAGTATATAGTGCGGCTCCCGCAGCCAATCCGCTGTCATCAGTCGCTGGCGCCACGCGCACGGTATTGAAGGCTTGGTCTCGAAAAATTCGCGCGTTCGCCGTGCAGTTCAACCCCGTTCCGCCGGTGAGATGGAGTGCGTCAGTCGGCAGCCCCGATCTCATACAAATTTCATACAAAGCTTCTACGGCCAGTTCGACGGTTTCCTCGAATATCCTTTGGGCTGTCGCGGCTAGGTCGCTATGTACACCCAGCAACGCGTATTCTGGTTTGCCCAAAGTCGTCGCATCCCATCCCTTGATTTCGCAGGTTTTGGCCAACCGTCGCACTATTTCAGTCTTTTGATGGGCAACACCAGAGGCTGCCTTGTCATGGCGGTTTCCAACCAAAGTTCGAGAATAGAAGGATGGCCGACCGTAATTTGCAAGGCCCATGGTTTTGCCAGCACCAAATTCTCCGAACCCCAACATTTCCGACACATCGTCATATAAGGAGCCAACATCAATCCCATGGGGTGCGATAGGCACTAATTGATTGCCCCTACCATAGTAAAACATGCCATTTTTCTCTGGGTTGCGCGCTTTGAAGCTTCCCCCATCGTGCGAAAGAATTGCCGCCTCCGCATCGTTGAAAGAGAAAAACGTGTAAGCCGCATGACAAATATGATGCTGAATGAAAACAGCGGGCAGAATAGCATCCTCGATTCTAAAGCTGACCGGATAGTGAAACCCGTACCGCAAAGCTGGAACGCTAAATATATCGCCCGCGTCGACGTTGCGAAAATAAGACAAGCCAATGTCTAGGTCTTTCCAGGAATCACGATACAGGAAATTTCCAAGGAACCCGCTAACCGTGCTGTACGCGTCCTCACTGTCGGAAAATCCGGGCACAAGAGTATGCAGATAAAGAAGCTCAGCATCCGCCATCCGAAATTGTTCCAATGACGTCGACTCTAGGGATTGTTGAACATCAATTCCTTTTGCGTGCGTATAGTCATGTAATGCCGAAGGAAACTCTTGTTGAGGGACGGGATCGAATATCACTTCAAACTGTTCGCTGTCAGGCGTTACCAACCCGTGCCCCTGGGTGCTGGTTATGGCCACGTAGTCTATGTCTCCAAGCTCTACCTCTGCCTGATCTAGAGCTAGTGTCGCCGTTTCTACATCAAGTCCGAGGGCATGTTTGACCCGCGTGTGTCGTTCGCGAAGGATGCAACTCTTGACTTTTCCGTCGCAAACAACGGCGGCCGCCGCATCGTGTCCAAAATGCAACCCAAGAACTTTTGGAGACGACATTGAGGTTCACTATATTTTCTTATTGAAAGTGGCGGATGCTAAGCTACAAGTCGCGGAATATCAATCACAACTCCCACTATCTCTGGGCCCGCAAAAGGTAGCCAACCACTGGCTTCATCACACCTTCTGAAACTTCACTGTATCGCTGTACCCTTTGCAACCTGCTGCGCATCACGCGATTCACCCCACAAACCGCTAAAACACAGCTTTGTGTTGCAGATCAATTGGTTAGATCATGTGATAACACTTGAAGTGGTGCGCAGGAGAAGAGTTCATTCCCTTCTGCAACCACAATCACTCACATCAGTTCAAGCTATATCAATAGGTTAATCATTCTATTGGTTGGATCAATAGGGACATTCTGTACATCAGTCACGGGCATTCTATGTTGTCGCCGAAGAGATCGGCCAAAAGATCGAGCTCTCCACGATTGATCTGGCCGTGGTCGAACTCGAACGGATTTTCGCCGAAGACGCCAACTTGGAGCCAATCGTTCAGCCAACGCGCCCAATACGGTTTTATCAGCAATCGTCGGGCACACAGGCATCCGAAAAGGAATGATCGTCGACGAGCGGCGACTGCTCGCACAGCTAGACCTTTACGGCAACGCAATTGGCTGGCGGCAAGATGACGTCGTCGTGTCATGGCTGCCGCTCTACCATGACATGGGCCTCATCCCTGCGGCGTTCGGGACCCTCCTCCACGGTTCCACGTTTTATACTCGTCGCCGTTCCACTGGTTGGCCAAGCTTCGCTGGTTGATTGACGCCTTCCATCACCATGAAGGCACCTTGTGCTGGCTGTCGAACTTCGCGTTCGAGTTTATGGTTCACCGCCGTCTTACGTCATGGCGCGTGCCGGAAACGGCCCTCTCTTCCGTTCGGTTGATCGTTAATTGCTCGGAGGTCACGTCCAAGGGGTCGATGGACCGGTTCGCGGATTGCTATGGTGATTTGGGCCTGACTACTGGCGTTATCGGGACCTGCTACGCGTTGGCTGAGAATGTATTCGCCGTCACCCAATCGCCTCCTGGTGAATCGGCCCGGGGAGAACCTGTGGACGTCGTTTCGGGTCCCGGTGGACTTTGGGCCGAATTGGTCCCTCTCGAGGGCTGGTGGATCGATCGCCAGTTCCGGCCGTGTCCTTCCGGGTATCCGACTCCGCGTCGACGCGAGGAATCGCCCGCAAACCGAAAAGTTGGTCAAATCGGGATCGCCGACCCGGCCTTGCTGGATACTTACACGGACGGCAATCGTTCCTGGCCGATTTCGAGGGATAGTTGGTACGAGACTATATGAGCGATGGTGAGCTGTTTGTGCTCGGTCGCGCTGATGACATGATCAATCGGGCGGAAAACCTAATCGACCCAGTGGTCATTGAACGGGCCGCCCAGACCGTTACCGGTATCAAGTTGGGTCGCGTTGCGGTATTCGGAGTCGATCAGTTGAGTGAAGGCACGCAAGGAATTGTTCTGTTGGCGGAACCGGAGAACCCCGGCACGCCAACGGATCAAATTCGTCAAATAATGAACGAGAGGGTGTCGGAAATGACCGGGCTGACGCTGACCGTCGTGCACATAGTGCCGCCGGGTTGGCTGATGAAGTCTTCCTTCGGAAAAATTTCTCGCCAGCAGTCCCGTGACAAGTATCTCAATCACGGTCTGAGTGAGTCATGAATAATAGAATCTTAAGGAGGTTCTGGCTATCGTAGCCGATGTTATGGGATGCGATGTTTCGGATTTGTCGTTCGACAGTTCGCATAAGACCGTCGCCGCCTGGGATTCATTCCGCCACGTTGAAGTTGCGGAAATGCTCTCCGAAACTTTCGAGGTGGACCTTAACGACCAAGACGTCGTGCGATGTGTCACGATTCGTGGCATCCTGGAGGTTCTCGAGGAGAAGAGTTAGATGCCCCTGATCCGAGCGGATCGTCCCAAACCTATCTCCAGTTAGAAAGCCGCACGTCGATTCTTATTGTTCAAGTCTGCACTGGCAGAGTTCGTGTTGTGATGGTCTTAGTTCCACTCGGTAGAATATAAAAACGAATATAATCTATCGTTTCTATATGAATTTCTTTACCACGCTCCAGAAATTCAACTGGTATTTAGACTTTTTCCCGGTTGTGGAGAAAACTAATCCTTAAACCATAGAGGTCTTCATCAATTTTCTTCCCTGCTTCATTCGATATATCATCGTTTATCCACAAGTAATCATAATCACTTTTTTTCATGACGTTTATATCCCCATGTACCGAGAACGTTTTTTCATTTAATACCCACTGATTTTCTAATAGCGATTTATATAAATTTGTAATATTACCCTTGTCCACTCCATAGTTCACTTCAAACCAACTCAAGTCGGACATTGCCTCTAACGTATTGTCGTCAGGTTTTGTATATTTCTTTGGTGGTATCGTCTTTTTGCAAAATTCGGTCCCAATCAAGTTTCTGCCATCAGTAAATAGAAGCTCTTTAAATATTTTTATATGATAATGAGAAGGTGTGCTGTATTGTGTATCATATGTATCCGTTTGGTAACTCGTTTCTTCTATTAATTCATATTGCTCAGATGTAAGTTCAATGGCACCCCATTCGTGGCGCTCTACAAATAGAATACTAATATTCATATTGTCGTGAACCCAAAGGGATTTCGCATAAAATGTATTGTTATTCGTATTCTCTACTACAACATTGATTATTTCATTGACCCACATTCGATTCTCTCCTTATAAAAATAATATGACTTGCGGTAACGTGCGAATCTGTCACCTGTAGTATTCCGGTCTGGCTAGGTAGGTGAATTTTGATGACACCCCGAGCATTTAAGGCGTCCCCTTCAAGTCGGAGGTTGCCGACAAAAAATCCAAGCCCGCGGTTCTTCTAGTTCAACCCCGATCAAGGGGAAATAGCATACCATGCCAAGCCCTGTGATCGTAGACGAAGACGGGATTTTACTTCACCACTTCACGCCTGAAGGCATAGACCGCGTGATGCAAGAAATCCCACTGCTGTGGGACCTGGTGGTGGGCTTTGACCAACATGAAAATTGGTATTTTGGCCACCGACCACACGAAGACTGGTATCGTGGTGATTGGGGCGTTTATCAATACGATCGGTTGGTTGGTCTGGGGGGTGCCCCGGGAGAACCCGATCCCGCCCCCCGGTTTGATGCGGCAGTTCCTTCATTTGGCGCGGCCTGGAGTAATAAGGCGGGAAAGATTTCGGACCTTGGACATCAGCATAATCAGTGCTGAACAGATGAACCATTTAAAATCCCGATAAGACTTTCACACAGACATTCAGGTTTTGCGGGAAGGCGGTTGAAATAGGCCCCACCTATCGGGCCGACGCGGCACTCCAACTGTGCCGTTATTGATTCAGAAAACTGGGTTTGCACTTTTGATGACAAGAGTGGAAAGTTTGGGTTTCGTAATGGAACCTTTTTTGAGCCTGTCGCGGTCGAATTTGAGAGCGTATCTCGCTTCAGATGGATTTTGCTCAAGGCTGAATATTGGCTCTTAGAGGATGACCCGCTGCGGTGGATCCCGATCCTATTACTCCCACTTAGATCTTAAGCCAACTCAGCCAGTTCAGCCGTCAACTAGTGGCTGAAGCAGCATATGCCCAAGGAATGCAGCATTCATTCCTTCAGACATTCACTACGTGACCGGTTAAGAACAATCGAATGTCCATCTGACATTATCGACAGATTATCAGCTTCTGAAAGGTAACCTTTACAAGTGGTCTGAATTTTCCATCCAGGCCGATATCATATGGGTCACCCAAGGAGCGAGGCGGCCGGTTAATACTCCCTAATAGCGTTACGTCGGTTTCAACAGAAACGTCGACCACGCTAGATCACGAACCGTGACGACAGGTCTTTGTCCAAGGTGTCGGTCGAATCTTTCCACCAAAGCGCGGACTTCCGATACCGAGAACTTCGCTTTGTCCCATTTCACCCGTTTGACATTCTTTTTTAAGATATCGTCAAAATCTGCGTCTATGATTGGTGCGAAGTGGAGGTTTTTCGATGATCGCGCCGTCAGATTTCCTCGCAGGACTTCCGCAATTTGATCCACTGCGAGCTTGGAGCCGCTGCTTTGGATGTAGGATTGTAAAGCTTCCTGCCGTCGACTAAGGTCAATTTCTCCCAGATCCGTCAGACGGTTCCAGTGACGGCTTACCAATGCAGCCGCTTTAGCGCTTGAGGCCGCGACCACAGTTACCTTGTTGGCCGCGAAAAACTCTGGAAACCTCAGCCCCGCTGGATTTTCAATCATGCTTAGAACTGGCGTTCCAAGCATGAACGCCTCCAACCCAGTCGTACAGCCAGTAACAACCACCAAATCCGCGGCTACCAGCCATGCTGTAGGCTCCGTGTCATGGACGATTTGGACGCTAGGCAAATCTCGTACCAGTTCCTGCCATGTCTCGGCACGTTCGGTTGGATGAGGTCGAACAATCACTGGGATATCGGGATCCTTTGATGCCAATGTCCGAAGGAGAGCAATTACCGCTTGGAAATTTTCACGGTCATGCCGCAAATGCTCGTCAACGAGTGCGACACCTTCAGGATCCCTGGGATCAAACCAGCCAATTTCTGCGAGGATGCCGCGATACCGGTCCTCGCTTCCCCAACTGCTGTTAACGGCGCCGGTGTTCGTATTGACTAGAACAAAACGTCCAATCCTGGTCCTGATCTTAGTGGCTCGTGCCTCAACTTCCTCTCGCAAAGGTGTTCGAAATAAATCGGCCCTCGGATTACCCGTCACCAACACTTTTTCGGGGACGAAACCTCGTTTTTCAACCAGTGTTGTTCGTTGTATCTCTCCCTGGCCAAAAACCAAGTCCACTAAGGGCGCGATCTCCGGATCAATATCTTTGGCCATATAATTTGAATCGGCGACCCCGAACGCCTCCTCATCTAGAGCGATCAACCAATGGCCATGAGCTCTAATTCTTGTTGCTGTTCGCTTCTGAACGGCATTCAAGCCCTTGATTAGGTATATCCCGGCCGACCAAAACGCGGCGCCTCGTGTCACTGCCTCTCCAAAGCCAATAACGGATGCAATACCGCGCTCGGCTAGAGCTCTTGCCATGAGGACCCGGGCCGCGAGTTCACGCTCTTTGACTTCAACCGGCATATAAACGATCGGTTCAACGTCCCACATCGGGGCCTCCCAAACCAAACTCCTGGAAGGATTTACGTCGGACGCACATTTGGGTCCAGGATCAACATTTCATACCTATAACTTTCCTAACTGGGTAACCCTGGATCAAGCAATTAGATCATCCTAACTGTTGGTACTTTCAGAACCCATGCACTAACTTGCGAAAATGGCGACGGAGCGATTTTTGCTTGGGGGCTTTGACATGGTAACAAAGAGTTACGACTATATTATAGTTGGAGCGGGTTCCGCCGGTTCAGTCCTGGCAAATCGATTGTCCGAGGACGGCCGTTTTACTGTTTTGGTCATAGAGGCAGGCCGTGCAAGCCATCCTTGGTCATTCATTCCAGTCGGCTTCGCTAAGCTCATCGAAAACCCTGCCGCAAATTGGCTTTATTCATCCGAGCCCGACGAAGGATCAGGACAACGCCGCATCCCCATTCCACGCGGAAAACTCCTTGGTGGATCTAGTTCAATAAATGGAATGGTCTTCGTTCGAGGCCAACCGCAGGACTTCGATCATTGGGCACAACTTGGAAATCGTGGCTGGAGCTACCAGGACGTTCTTCCCTTCTTTAAGCAGATGGAAAGCTATTCCGGTGGCGACGAAGAGTATCGCGGTCGAAATGGCCCCTTAAAGGTAACAGACCCTGTCGAAAACGGACCGTTGTACGACGCGATGTTCGAGGCAGCCGAACAAATCGGGATAAAGCGGACTCAGGATTATAACGGCGCACGTCAGGACGGGGTTGGCCTGACGCAGGCGACGATATTGAAAGGTCGGCGCATGAGCACTGCCCATTGCTACCTTAAACCAGCCCGAGAACGCAGTAACCTCACTATCGTAACCAACGCGTTAACTGAACGACTATTGATTAGAAATGGGCGCTGCATCGGCGTACGATTCTCGGTCGACGGACAGACCACTGAAGTTCAAGCCAACCACGATGTCGTGGTCAGCGCCGGCGCAGTCAACTCACCACAACTTTTGGAACTTTCTGGAATTGGTCAGCCAGCTATACTCAAAGCCCAAGGAGTGGATATCGTCCACGAACTACCCGGCGTGGGGGAGAACTTACGTGATCACTACGCGCCACGGATGAAATGGCTCGTATCAAGATCGGGCATAACATACAACGATGTTGCGCGCGGTCCTGGTCTAGTCTGGCAAGCCTTCAAATACGCGGTAACGCGCACCGGTTTTCTCTCCTTACCGGCAGGTCCGATGAGGGCCTATGTGCATTCGCGTGAGGGTCTGGAGTCCCCGGATCTTGGGATCTCCCTCCAACCATTTTTGGTTACCGAGGGTGTTAAACTCGACTCGCGGCGAGGACTGACCATGATTGTTCAAGTGCTGCGCTCGGAGAGCACAGGATCTATTCATATCCAATCGGCAAATCCGGCAGAACCACCGGCGATCCGTTTTAATTTCCTGTCCGCTGAGGATGATAAGACGAAGCTAATTTCCGGGATGCGGATTGTTAGGAATTGGATTAACGCCCCCGCCATGAATGATTTCCGTGGTGTAGAGTTCGCGCCAGGACCAAATATACAGGGTGATGATGAGTTATTGGATTGGGTACGACAAAATGCGGAGACAACGTACCACCCAGTAGGCACGTGCAAAATGGGTTCCGACACGATGGCGGTTGTAGATGATCGTTTGCGCGTGCACGGACTAGAGGGGTTGAGAATCGTGGACGCGTCGATCATGCCCACTTTGACTTCGGGCAACACCAATGCGCCCTCGATCATGATTGGCGAAAAGGCATCGGCCATGATTCTTGAGGACGCAGAGACTTATGCGGCGCGAGCCGCATAAGGTCTAACGCCTCAGGCTTAGTCCCTCAAATCGTCTAGATGGTCGGGACTATGCCGTCCAAGAAAAACCCTGTGCGGTTTCCCAGTATGTGTCCCGAATATCACAGATCGTCCGGAGTTTGGCGGGTTTAAGCTCTCGCCATTTTTTTGGTCGGCACGCCTGCCTAAACCTCACGCGACCGAATCACCTTACCCGGCGGTAGTAGGGAGTGAGCGGTAAATAACCCCTCGCTTTCGACGAGGTCCATTCGTGGTAACCGGAACATACTATTTCTTTTAAGCAATCCATTAGATCATCAGGTGAGGTCGGCTACGGCTTGGGGCCTTCGTCTCCCTGATATACGAAGTCATATCGCTGGGTGAAGAAAGTGATCGGGTGAGTGGGTGCGATCAGTCACACTCTTTGTAGCCAGACGACATAAAGCGTTTCGCCATCTGCTATGCTTTTACGATATCCGACGAAGACAGCTTTTTCGCTGCTATATCCCTATTTGGTGAAATCTACCATAAAATCTAACTAGGCACCAAATGAGCACCCAAATAAAAAGAGCTTCGTCGAAGTGAAGGCCTTGAACATAACTCATCTTTTTTGTTGAAAGATCAATGCTTCGAGAACTTTAAGCACGAAGAAGTGTCACGAATGACAGTTTATAGAGATCTCAAGTCTGGATGATTAAATGTTGGATGTTCTCCAAGTAGGTTCTCATTCAGACATGCACACGTAAACCGTCTCCGGATAATACTCATAGTGATTCATACTTACCTCGTCGATCGCGAAGACACATCGCACGGAAACGCCACAACCGGAACAATCGAAGTCACAATAGTCATGTTCATAAGGATGGAGCGTACCCATCGCCCGATTAAACTTCTCGGCGAGTGCAGTCTGTAAAGTCTTTACCTCCGCGTCAAAGGGCGTTGAACTACTACATTTTCTACATATGTACGATACCCCGTAATTATACACCGTTAAATTTCCGTCCAGGTTCTCGCTCAACCCAATCAAGCAATCTTGGGCTCTAAATTTTTCCATTAAGGATATGTCGGCGTTGCCAGAGGAACCAGTTAAGCTCGTGGGTCTTCGAGCAACGTTTAAAATCCACTCTATCGCTACGAAGGGCACGGCAAGAAGGACAGGTGGGACGAGGAGCATCAGAAGGTAGTCTAATACTTCTTCATTAGGGGTCACTAATCCACTTTTAATCATCTCATCTAGAGACACCCCTATAATCAACATCCATATTGCTGAAATTATTAACCAGGTTATTAATAATATACGCGTCCTGCTCATTTGTGCACAATCGGTTCGGTTGATATTGAAACTCTAGCGTAGCTCATCACTGATAAAATTTCGGCTAGAATCTGGTCTTAGTATCTCCACTCTTGAGGCTACGGAAACAATCAGGAAAGTTGCCTCGTCTTATAACCAAGCGCCTTTCAATGAATGCAAGCGATGCGGCTGAAAACGGACATCTCCAAAACTACCAAATACGAAAGACGAACACCTGATGCGTTTTTTATCTACGAAGTTAGGAGACGAAAAATGATCGCGATAATGATTTGGTCGCCAGAGACCGTAACTCTCTGATCGCTTCTATTTGAACGGGGTTAAACGTTGCTTAGAAGAATGATCGAAATATCAATGCCTCGCACCATGAAAAAGACTAATGTTACCGTCCCTAAGGTAACGCCACGATTATAAGGAGGGCGAGATGTTAAACCAGGACAAACTTAGGGAGTTCGAAGAAAAAGGATTTCTGATCGTTGAGGATCTCATAGATAAGACATCAGTCCTGAACCCCTTGATTACCGAATACGAAGAATTACTAAGCCAGCTGCGCGACATTTGGGTTGCAGAGGGGCGACTTGATCCCGCAGCACCTTCCTCAACTTTCCAGGAGTTAATCGTCTCAGCCTACAAGGCTGGCATTGATTATTTTCAACCCATGGACATCTCTCTCTGCCGCCCGGAAAGATAGCACCAGACTTGCCGTTTCATGCCGGACCGGCGGTGTTTAAGTTGGTGACCGACACTAAACTACTAGACAGCGTCGAGACACTGATAGGCTCAGAGATTACATCAAATCCCATACAACATGTTCGTATCAAACCACCATCAGCAATCTTGGACGATAGAGAAAACCGCGCACATTTTACCTCCACTGATTGGCACCAGGATCGCGCCGTCGTATTGGAGGAAGCCGATCGGACACGCATGGTCACCTGCTGGCTAGCGGTCACAGATGCGACCGTTGAAAACGGTTGTCTCCGGGTCGTGCAAGGCAGTCACCGAGGCGAAATGATGCCCCATTGCCCGAACCCACAGCTGGGTATACCCAATGAACTCATCAACCACTCCGCTGCCATTCCTATTCCGGTAAAGGCGGGTAGTGGTATCCTTTTCCACCCTTTGACGATCCATGGTTCACTACCTAATATGACGTCTGACGTACGTTGGAGCTTCGATCTTCGCTACAACGTCACCGGCGACCCAACAGGACGACCGATGTTTCCAAACTTTATCGCACGCAGCCGTGTCGCACCTCAAAGTGAGCTCAGCAATCCAAATGAATGGCGGCGTTTATGGGAACGCACCCGCACGCGCCTGTCCAATAATGCCCCAGTCCAGATCCATCGCTGGTCCCCTGACGCGACACCCTGCGCGTAAAAAAGCCCTGTTCAGCAGCCTTGCGATACCACTTCATCGCTTCCTGATAATCCTGAGTGACGCCTTTGCCCTTGTCGTACATCACCCCTAAGGCGTCGTTATTTAAATTTCCCAACAATAAGTCAGAGCCAGCATCTCCATAGAGGGTATCCTCATTCTGTCCGCCATACGCATTCCCAACGCCAACAGTACTTCAGCCTTCTAATATCGTTTTTTAATTAGAAGCTTTCATCGCCTCATATTCTCGCTCGAGAACCGTCCATGGTCGATCCTGTCCTTCAAAGTTAAATTCGACTTTTATTCCGTGTGGGTCGAAGCAGAAAACTTGGTGTAAATCCATACCAGGTACCGCATGGTCAGTGAACTCTACTTTGTGTGATTTCAATCTTGCTGTAAACTTTTCGTAGTTGTGCGCTCGGAAAGCTATGTGATCGATTGTACCACTATTCGCCGGCTGAGATGTTTCGGTTTCGATGAAATGTACAACAGGAGCACCGCCTATATAGATCCAAAGACCCGGGAAACCAAAGTCTGGTCGGTACCCTTCTTCAAATCCTAATACATCAATATAAAACCGACGACACTCATCAATGTCGTTTGTCAGAATATTTACGTGATCTAATGAAGACACTTCCGCGAGTTTTCCGGTTTTCATATTTAATGGCATCACTTAATCCTCTCCTTGTATGTAAATCCAATTTTTGTTCCGCTTAACCGTCTTTTCCAATCAAACCAGATTAGCGCCGGGCAGTGTGGCGTCCAAAACAGCCAGACCATGCCCCCCATTTATGTTAAACACCTCGCCGGTTATCTGTCGCGCGTCATCGCTAGCCAAGAACACGCAAAGTTTTGCAATATCATCCGGTTCTATCAACTCATGAATAGGAATAACGTCCAACATCTGTTGGCGTTGATCATCTGCCGTTCCACCTAGTTGGGCTGCGGCTTGTTCAAACCAACGGTCACGCCTTTCACCAGCAACGCCGCCTCCCGGCGCCACCGCGTTGACCCGAATGTGATTTGCTGCCAATTCGATTGCCATCGTTTTGGTTAGCGCGATAATTCCCCATTTTGAGATCGCGTAGATACCCCGCTTAGGGTGTACTCTCTGGCCAAGCGACGAGGTGAATGTGATGATCGAACCGCCGGATCCTTGCTCAATCATTGAGGGGATGAACGCGCGGCAGCACATGAACATCCCTTTAAGATTTATGTTCATCACTTGATCCCAATCTTGCTCGGGAGTTTCATGCATTAACCACCAATTTCCAGGAATTCCAGCAACCGTAGCTAAAATATCTAGACGACCGAACTTAGTGAAAAATTCATTCCGGATACCCTCTATCTGGTCGAACTGGTTTAAGTCGAGCGGCCACCAGGTCACCTCTCGCCCCAACGATTCTATTTCTCTGCAAAGAGATTGGAGTTCATTCGTCTCCGGCGCCGCGATCCCAATATGTGCGCCGGCTGATGCGAGACCAAGAGCGACGGCCCGACCAATACCCACAGCACCTCCCGTTACAAAGGCTACTTTGTTGCTTAAATTCATTTTGATCCTCCCATTGGGTTAACAGTACTGCAGTTCCAATGGCACATTCTCTCCTGCAGTCAGATTAGAATTTCTCGACGTTGAGCCAATCACAAATAATACTCTTGTAGTATTCGCCTATGATAATAATTTTAAAGTATGCGTTTATGATGCAATCTGTACACAAATTTACAATACTGTATCTGTAGACGGATCGATCAAATGCATCTTTTGCATATCGATTGTAAAGGTCATGGTTTCCCCAGGGTTCTTTACCGCGTCAGGAGCTGCCCGTGCGCAAACCTCGACATTGGCAATTTCCATGAATACCATCGTGTCTATCCCCATCGGCTCTAGCACGGATACGTCGCATCCAAAATCTTGTTGCTGTTCGTTCGTGTGCTGGCGGCATTCAGTTAAGTGCTCCGGTCTAATACCTAAAATAAGATCGCGATCGACATGAGGACGATACCGCTTTTCACGTTCACCCGGCACCTTGAGGTCAACTCCATCTGTTAGCTTAATGGATAGACCGTCCCCGTTTGTGGTCAATTTGCATGGAACGAAATTCATAGCTGGTGACCCAATAAATCCCGCTACGAAACGGGTTTTAGGATTATCGTACATTTCTTGCGGGGGTCCAACTTGTTCGATGATTCCATTATTCATAACTACAATCCTGTCTGCTAGCGACATTGCTTCGACCTGATCGTGGGTAACGTAGACAACAGTGGTCTTTACTCGTTGGTGAATGCGCTTGATCTCGGTACGCATCTGGACACGTAGTTTAGCATCGAGATTGGATAAGGGTTCATCAAACAGAAAAGCCTGCGGATTACGGACGATAGCACGACCCATCGCGACACGTTGTCTCTGGCCTCCGGAAAGTTGCTTTGGACGGCGCTCTAAGAGTTCTTCAATGTTTAGGATTTCGGCAGCCTCTTTGACCCGTATATCAATTTCGCCCTTCTGGACTTTCCTCAGTCGTAACCCAAAGGACATATTTTCATAAACGGTCATGTGTGGATAAAGAGCGTAATTCTGAAACACCATGGCTATATTGCGGTCACGGGGGGGAACATCATTGATTAACCTATCGCCGATAAAAATATCTCCCGCCGTGATGTGTTCAAGGCCAGCGATCATGCGAAGGGTCGTTGTTTTGCCGCATCCAGATGGTCCAACGAGGACTACAAACTCATTCTCTGCAATGGTTAGGTCGATACCACGCACCGCTGGGGTTTCCCCGTAGGTTTTATACAAATCCTTTAAGAGAATTTCTGCCATGACTGACCAGCCTTTCCACCACAATTCCAATTAGTACGCTCCGGCTCCTTCACGATCAGCCTTTGACCGCGCCCGTCATCCCGGAGACGTAGTGCTCCACAAAGAATGAATATATGATAGCAATGGGTACTGAACCGAACAGTGCACCTGCCATCAGTGGCCCCCAAAAGAACACATCCCCCAAAACTAATTCTCCCGTCACCCCCACCGGTACGGTTTTATTTTCCGGTGATGACAAAAATACAAGCGCGTAGAGGAATTCATTCCAGGATAGTGTGAAAGCAAAAATTCCAGCAGAAAGAATGCCGGGGATAGCAAGAGGAAAGACGATTTTAACCATCGCTTGTATTCGGGTCGCTCCGTCGATACGGGCGCATTCTTCTAGTTCCTTGGGAATCGTTTGAAAGTAGCCGATCAACAGCCAGATGCAAAACGGAACCAGGAACGTGGGGTAGGAAAAGACCAGCGAGAGCCGAGAATCATGCAGACCCAAGAATGACATTACCCCGGTCAACGGGATAAATAAAAGAGCAGGGGGCACTAGATAAGTAATAAAAATCCAAATACTGAAAATAGTTGAACCTGGAAATACGAGACGTGATAGCGCATAGCCTCCCAGTACGCCCGCAAATAACGAGATACCGGTTGAAGCACACGCCACCCAAAGGGTATTCCAGGCCCACTGCACGAAAAGCGTGTCATTAAAAAGCAGTTTCCAATGATCCAGTGTTGGATCTCGTACTAAGAATGGTGAAATCCGCCGGTTATACAACTCCGCGTCTGTTTTAATTGATGTAATTAGCATCCAGAAAAATGGAAACAGCAATACAAAAACAAAAAGAAACAGTGGAATCCAAAAGACAAAAAGCCTCTTGCTATAAGTTTCCCCTACCAAACGGTTCATGCTCACTATTTAATCTCCCGTTCCGTAGGATATGCCAGGCATTCTATTGAACTCCCTGCCGTCGCAGGTAGGCTAGTTGAAGGATGATGACAATCAGAAGTAGGGGCAACATAAACAGCGCGCAAGCAGCACCCTCTCCTAGGTTGCCGGTATGCATCGACTGCTGATACGCTAGCGTGGCAAGCAAATGCGTCGAGTTGTTCGGGCCACCTCTGGTTAATATGTAGACCAGTTGGAAGTCAGCGAAGGTAATTACAAACGAGAACACCACTACTACGACTGCAACCGGCTTGATCATTGGTAGAGTGACGTGCCAGAATTTTTTCCAGCCAGTTGCTCCGTCTATATCCGCTGCGTCATATAGCTCGGAAGGTACTGTCTGTAGTGCCGCAAGAAAAGAAATGGCAAAGAAAGGTAACCCGCGCCATACGTTGGCCATAATGATAGAGCCCATAGCGTAGTATGGATCTCCTAGCCAATTAGGTCCCCTTATATACCCGAAATCCTCTTTTATAACCAATCCGAATGCACTGATTTCTAGATCCCAGAACCAGCGTAATATCCAGTTGAACACACTGAAGGTACCATCAAGCATCCATAACCAAACCAGCGTGCTGAGCACGGTTGGCACTATAAACGGCAGTAACACGGCGGCCCGGGTTGCTCGCGAAAACATAAATTTTCTATTGAGTAATACAGCTAACCACATCCCCAAAGCAGCTTTTATAGCTGTGGCAACCACAGTAAAAAATACCGTGTTCCATGCGGCCACACGAAAGATGTCACTGTCTAATAACTTAGTAAAATTTGCCAAGCCTACGAAATTTCCAGGTGTGCCAACTACTTTGTCGGTCAAAGCCATCCACACACCCAACAAGAATGGATAACCAATAAAGACGACAATTAGCAAAAAGGCGGGAATGAGCAGGACGTAGCCTAGAACACGTTGATCCTCGAGAACCGTCGTTAGCCAACTGATTTTAAATTGTTCAGTTTGCACCGACCGTGAATCTATAAACCGTTCAGTCATGAGTTTCTTTCAAAGGTCTTTTCAAACTGCGAGAGAAAAATCCCGCAGCACTTTTCCCGGGCGCAGGCCGTTTTCCATGACACCGTCGCCATCTGCCACTTGAACGCCATTGATCCAGATGCCATGCACGCCGATCGGTTTACGGTCCAATCGCACGGCTCCTGCGGGCAGATCGTTAACCCGTTCAAGTGGCCCTTGATTGACGTTTTCTGGATCAAACAATAATAAATCTGCATGGTAGCCAGGCGCGATACGACCGCGGTCAGGTATACCGTAAACTTCTGCTTGTGCACTCGTCAGCAGCCTGACGGCTTCTTCGAGCGTGAAGTTGTTGGTTTCCCGCACCCAACGGCCGTATAAATACAATCCATAGCCCGCGTCACAGAGCAAGGAAAGGTGGGCACCCGCGTCGGAAAGCGCAACTGTGCTGCTGGGATGACTTAACAGCTTTTTGACCTCTCCTTCATCGAAATTTGAAATCTGCACTGAAAACTCGGTATCTAGGTCATCGGCCAGCCCGAAATCCAGTATCCAGTCGAGTGGCTCCTTGCCATCCTTCTCGGCTAGTTCGGCGACGTTACAGCCTCGTAAGTGCGAATGTTCTGGCTTAGCTACTTCAATAATAGTTACTTTGTCCCATTGCTTCTGGAAGCTGGTAATAGCGCGTTTTTGGAAATCAGCTTTGACATCTGCGCGGAATTGTGGATCTAAGAATAATTCAGTTATGGCGGCTTTGTCATTGTAAAGGGGGATGGCACGTTTCCAGGCTTCCCGCGGTTCGAACGGGTAGGCGCTCCTTAAGGTGAATTCCTGCGTAATACCTTGGCATCCCACTTGCGCGTAGAGCTGTACACCTCGCTCTCTCGCTTCCGCTATTTCTTTTATCTCATCGAAAACGCGATAGGGATGACTGGGATCCCAGATCATCGCTGCAATGATCATTCGATGACGTCCTTCGGATGCAACGGATTCCAAGAAGGGGATTGTCGTGTATTCTCCCTTGGTCAGCATGAACAGACCTTTTTGCTCTTCCCCCAGTACCTTTGATAGTTCACGTACTTCATGCTCGTCCGCATAACGGGAAGCGATCGGAACCCCGCCCCAGCCGTTGTGGGCTTCGTTTGTCGAGGTGGCAAAGCCAATAGCCCCGGCATGTAATGCCTCACGGAGCAGGCCTTTCATCTGATCAAGTTCTGTATCGTTTGCGGCGCGTTGAGTGGCAGCATCTCCCATCACATGGAACCGTAGAGAGGAATGCCCAAAGTACGAAGCAACATTGGGGACGATGCCAATTTTTTCGAACATATCGAGGTATTCTGGGAAGCTTTCAAATTGCCACTCGGTACCGGTCTCCAAGGCATCTAACGACATGCCTTCGACCTGTGTCAGGTTTTTCAAAATCATTTCTCGGTCAGCTGGTCGGCAGGGCGCGATGGTAAATCCGCAGTTGCCGATCACCATGGTAGTGACACCCAGAGACACCGAAGGCGTCGCATAAGGGTCCCAGGTTAGCTGGGCATCATAGTGTGTATGTGAATCGATTATGCCCGGTGACAACACTAGGCCCTGACAGTCAAATTCCTCTTTCCCTGGTCCT
>PBMU01000086.1 GCA_002722775.1 Rhodospirillaceae bacterium | reverse complement strand
TCCAAAAATTGATGTACTTTAGCCGACAGTTAAATTTACATTTTGTTAGATAAACGATTATTTTTAGTGAATCCTACAATATGTGGTAGTCATGTTCTAATGACGTGAAGCGAGGACGAATGCAAAGCGGAGCCGTGATGACCGAAACAAATAAGGAAACGGTTCAAAATATGACGGCGACCGGATTGCGCCATCATGGAGCCGGTGACGTCGAGGCGGCTCGAGACGCGTATCTGAAAGTTCTCGAACTAGATCCGCGAAACGACCATGTTTTGGATCTGGCCGGGCTTTTATGCTTGGAGTGCGGGGAAGTGGAGGCTGCTCGTGACTTATTTGATGCTGCTCTGGAAATTCAACCGGAGAATGCGCGCTATCTTTCTCATGTTGGCACGTTGTTGTTGAAACAAGGACAGGCTTCTGAGGCTGAGGAAAAGTTACGACGGGCCATTGAAATCGACGATGAATATCCTGACGCGCAATTCTTTCTCGGCCTAGTTCTTCGGGCGCTCGGTCGCCGGAAAGAGGCTATTGCAGCGGTCGAAGCTGCCCTCGAAATAGAGCCCAAGAATGTGTTGTACGCGACTTGGCGCGGGACTTTGGCCTGGGAAACAGGTGATTTTGGAGGTGCATTGGAGTTTCTGGAAAACTCGCTTCAAATGGACCAAACCAACCTAGATGCTATGAGCTTGCTGGGTTCAGTTCTGATCGACCTTGATGATCTCACGATGGCAGAACGGTGTTTTCGAACGGGGTTGGAAATCGTGCCTGGCGACCCGGGTTTGCGAGGGAAACTTGGAGATGTGCTCGTCCGTCAGGGGCGTCATAAGGAAGCAAAAGAAGTATTTGTTGCCGCGCTCGAGACTACCCAGGAAGACCCCGAACTGTGGGCCCGTTTCGCAGTTCATCTGGGTAGCGTGGGTGACGCCGCTGCCGCGGCTGATGCGGCGAAGCGTGCGATAGAACTTGATGGAAATGCGATAAACGTCAATTTGTCGCTGCTTGACTTACACAATCGGACCGGTGATTCGGCTTCGGCCCAGTCAATCAGGACCAAACTCCGGGACCTCGATACCGACGATGCTAGGGTACTGGCGGCTATTGGTTGAGTGCCGGTTCAGTCAATGAAACTTAAATCAAGTTTCGGTTGAAAGTGCGATCGAAGCGGTGGCCGGTGTTGAATAAGCCGCATAGCCACTGGTGCGTGGGCCGAACGCTGAGGGTGCTGTCTTTACTCCCCGCTGTTGCTTGATTGCATCGATGATTATATTAACCACGCGTTCCGAAGCGTCATGGGCGCCGCGCAAAGCAAGCATGTTCTCCGAAAGCACTCTGCGGAAGTTTTTGTAGAGGGCGCGTAAGTCTGTGCGCTCCTCTTCCGACAAGCTTTCGAGCACGCCGAGGTCGTTCTCGACACAACCCTGGGCGTTGGAATATTGGCGCGCCAAAGCCACTTTGCGAGGTTGCAAGGGCTCCAAGTCGATATACTTGCACGTCGCAATAACTTCGTTCTCCTGATTCAGGATGTCCATAAGCGCCGTCATGCTTTCGGCGAAGGCCAGAACGATTTGCCGAGGATCCATATCACTTCTTTCCTTCCTGAATCGCCAAGAGCTGGCGTTCTATGGCGTCTGAGAGCCCGATACCGCCAGCCTTGGCGACTTGGTTGCCATATTCCTGGATCAACATGTCGCGGAAGATCGCTTCACCGTGTCCGCCACCGGTTAGCCCATCGGTTGAGATGCCTTTGAACATGTGGCCGAACATCTGTGAGAGGAACATAGCCTCGAATTTCTCAGAGACACTGCGGACAGCAGCACGGCCCTTGGCTTGGGCCGCGAGTGCTTCAGCCTTGATATTTTTCGTGTCATTGGTAAATGCGTCTCGCGCCACGAACTGCAGGTCGGGGGAGAACCCGTTGTCCATTGTCTGACCTCTTTAAAGTAGCTCGATCTCGGCCTGCAGCGCGCCCGCTGCCTTGATGGCCTGAAGGATCGAGATCATGTCACGCGGGCCAATCCCGAGCGCGTTTAGTCCGTCGACAAGTTCCTGTAACGTCACACCTTTGTTTAAAACAGTGAGCCGTTTGTCTGCGTCGTCGTCGATTTCAACCTGGGTCCGAGGAACTGTTACCGTATCGCCCTTCTCTGAGAATGGCTGTGGTTGGGAAACCTGCGGTGTCTCAGTGATCCGGATGGTAAGGCTCCCCTGGGCGATCGCAACGGTGCTGATACGTACGTTTTCCCCCATCACAATGATCCCTGTCTGTTCGTCGATTACTACCTTTGCCGACATGTCAGGCGTGACCCGGAGTTGTTCTATATCAGTGATTAGTGCCACTGAGTTGCCGCGATAAGAATCTGGGACGAGCATGTTGACGGTACCGGGGTCGCGCGGTTGGGCGATCGGGCCACCGACTAAAGCATTGATTGCCTGCGCAATCCGGCGCGCCGTGGTGAAATCCGGGTTGCGTAACGAAATTCTCACAGTATCCATGCGCTGCATGTCATAGGCTATTTCGCGCTCGATGATGGCGCCGCTGGCGATACGTCCGTTCGTTGGCACGCCGCGGGTGACAGTTTCTGCGTCGCCCCCAGCCTCGAATCCGCCCACGGCTATCGGGCCCTGGGCGACAGCGTAGACCTCGCCATCGGCGCCGACCAGCGGTGTAACCAGGAGTGTTCCACCGAGCAGGCTTTCAGAATCACCCACTGCACTGATAGAAACGTCTATTCGGGTACCTTGCTTGGAGAATGGCGGCAGAGTGGCGGTGACCATCACGGCGGCTACGTTGTCAGTGCGCAGCGCATCGTCTCTAGCATTGACACCTAGGCGCTCCAGCATGCCCACTAGGCTTTCTCGGGTGAAGATCGAGGTCGTCAGGGTATCGCCCGTACCGTTCAGTCCGACCACGAGGCCATACCCAATCAGCATGTTTTCACGGATACCTTCGAAATCCACAATATCCTTGATGCGTGTTTGGGCTTGCGCGGTCCCGTCATAGACCAACAGGTAAATCGTGAGAATCAGCACGGAAACGAAAAATCGCCCAAACCCTCGGATTTTGGTGTGATTTCGGTTGGTCATTTGCTCGTTCCGTTCTCCTGTGCCCCACTCTCTTGATGCGGGGTTGGCAAGATACATGCGAATCCCGTGCCAAATTCCACTAGCCTCACACTTGTATGAGCCGGGGAAATTTTAGTATCGAACAGTGAACACGTCTGACGACGCTGGATCACCCCACGAATCCTGTGAATTAGGCAACTGGCATGGCGTGCGCCGGTCAACCCAAAACGGTTATCGCGTCCAAGTATTCATGTTATAAGGTTTTCCAACGTGACGGCGAGTTAGCCAACAATGAAAATCGATCCCACTCGGCGCAGCGATTTATCCAAAGTTCGGCGCTCTGGCGGTAACAAGGGCGCGAGCGGTGATTTTGCGCGCCTTCTCGACACCACCTCCGAGACCGAGGCCGCCTCAGGCACCGTTGCCTCCGGGCCAGTGGATTCTTTATTGGCACTTCAGGAGGTATCAGACCAGGGCGGAGGAAGTGCTCAGGCCCGAGCGCGCGCCGAATTGATGCTTGAAAGACTTGACGAGATCCGGACGGGATTACTATTCGGCGCGATTTCGCATTCTGAACTACAGGAACTGGCTCACGCGGCGAGACAATCTCGAGAGGCCTTTGTTGATCCACGGTTAGGGGAGGTGCTGGATGACATTGAATTGCGCGCAAAGGTTGAATTAGCAAAGTACGAAGCAATCGAGAATTAAAGTTACAATAAAATTAAACCCTTATTGGTCAATCAAACTTGTCCAGTTGGTCAATCTGGGTGTTGCAGCTCCCATACACGCTCCATATACTCCGCTCGCTTTTTTCGGAGCTCGTTCGCCGTTCAGGCGTGGGTGGGGTTTTTGGAGGATCGGAATGCGAGTCACGCTTTCGCCGGACTATCGACCGTCGGAAGGCGAGGATTTTATGAATCCACTGCAACTGGAATTCTTTCGCCAGAGACTTTTGAACTGGAAGGCGGAATTGGTCCGAGAGGCAGGTGAGACCCTGAGCCATCTGACGCAGGGTAACCTGCAGCAACCGGATATGGCCGATCGCGCGTCTCTTGAGACAGATCACCAGATCGAACTCAGGACCAGAGACCGTGAGCGAAAGTTAATAAGCAAGATCGACGCGGCACTTGGCCGGATAGAAGATGGTAGCTACGGCTATTGTGAAGAAACGGATGAACCGATCGGTCTGGGGCGTTTGATGGCACGCCCGATCGCGACGATGAGTTTGGAAGCACAGGAGAGGCACGAGAGGCTTGAAAGGACACAGCGCGAGGACTGATCCGGCAATGTTTGTTCTACAAGATGAAATGCCGCCCATTTGGGCGGCATTTCGTGGTTTTTGAGCGTGTGCGTTTCTAGAATGGCATCAGGATTTCCAAAACCTGTGATCCGTAACGCATCTGTTGGAGGTCATCAAGTTGGCCCCGTCCGCCGTACGCGATACGAGCTTCAGCCATCTGATCATAACTGATGGTGTTTGATGATGCGATATCCTGTGGTCGGATAATGCCGCCAACGACGACTTCTCTTACCTCGTAGTTCACCCGAATCTCCTGGCGTCCGAAAACCACCAGGTTGCCATTGGGTAGCTGCTGAGTAATTACGGCGGCAACCCGGAGATTAACCGTCTCTGTCCGGTCGATACGGCCGCGACCGTCGTTGGCCATTGCACTGTTAAGGTTTATAAGGTCATCTCCAGTTTCGGCTCCAGGAAGCACTCCAGCGATTAGGTTTTCAGCGCCCAACAAGCCAGTGACATCGAAATCATCGGTTTTGGTACGGTCATGCCGAGTGCGGATGTCGAGTTGGGCCTCGTCCTCGAGTGCAACTACGACGGTGATTATGTCGCCGACGTCGCTCGCTCTCTGATCTTTGAAAAATGCGCGTGAACCCTCCTGCCAGAGCGAGTTCGGCTTGCTGGTGACTCTAACTGGCGCCGGCATGGGCATTGAGACCGGCTTGTAACCACTATTCTGATTGGGATTGGTGATCGTAGTCAACGTAGGCGCCTGTCCAACTCCGGCAAGTCTGTCGAGAGTCTTGCATGCGCTGAGTGCGAGAAATGCAGCTAACACCATTCCGTTGCAGAGCACGGTCTTTGTGACTGTTCTAGTCATTGTCTTGGATCCCTTGTTCTTAGTCGTTTCCGCCAGGTTTCACTCAGTTGAGGTGGGCTAGCATCGGTAGTTGGAGTACTGCAGCGTTCGGGCTAATTACTTTACCTTCAATCACTTTTTTGCTGCGGGTGTTGCGAATCCGGACCATATCGTCGCGCGCTCCGCTCTCGAGTGCTATACCGCGGGTCGTGAGTGACATCTGTGCGTTGCGGAAGTGTAGTGTTACAAAATCGCCTTTGATCACAAGCTGTTGTGGCTGCACGTCGGTGCGGCGAAGCAGGCGTCCTGCGATTAGTGGGCGGCGTGCTGTGTGGTTTACTAATTCGTCAAACGACGAGATCGTGTTGTAAGTGGCTTGAGATGCGCGCACTCGACGCCAGGTGATGTCGCTCTTGCGGACCGTTTGACCTGGACGAATATGCGTTCTTGCCACAGGCATCTTCACCATTTCATAGACCCGTCCAGTTACGGAATGGCGCACGGCTGCCGGGTTATCTGCGGGTGCGGATATTTGGCAAGTGAAGTGATGTGTGCGCTCGTCATAGGTGAGATCATGGACTTTGACGGTCGGCGGGTGCCCGGACGCGATAGCGAGGCGCAAACGCCGATTCGTGATCTCGATTTCAACATCTTCTCCCGGCAAGTCCAAGGTGATGGCTTGCTCGATCGCACTTCGTACTAATTTCATGGGTATCGATCGACTTTCGCGCATGACTTTTACCAGGGCGTGGCGCGAGGTGGGCCGCCATGACAGTTCGTTAGCGGTCGCGATCTGGCGCAGATCGCGGGATCCGATGTTCATCTGTTTGCCGGGAGTGGGGGCCGCCGCGACGATCGTATCAGTTTTAGCGTCGATACCGGCAAAGATGTCGCTCAGCATTACGTTTGATCCTGTCACAACCACATCTCGTTTCAGATGTATTGGCTGGTTGGGGGGGAGGGCTCCGCCAACCAGTGCCCAGCTCATCACCATGGAAGTAATGAGCGCTGTGGCATTGCGGTTTGGTGTAAGTTTCATCATCCGTCTCCTTCGTCGCGTAGTAAGATGATGGAAGTCATCAGCGGACGTTGTTAACGGTTGCCATCATTTGATCGGCAGTTTCGATGACCTTGGAGCTCAGCTCATAACCGCGCTGCGCCGTAATAAGGTCAGTGATCTCGTGCACGGGATCCACGTTTGAAGATTCTAGGAAACCACGGAAAAGACCCCCAAAACCATCTGAGTCGGGGTTACCTGTGACCGCCGCCCCTGAAGCCTCCGTCGGGAGGAGCAGATTGTTGCCCAGATGCTCAAGACCGGCCTCGTTCTGGAAGTTCGCGAGCTGTATTTGGCCAGCGTTCTGTTCCGCAATCTGCCCATCGAGCTTGACGAGCACTTGACCCGATTCGTTAACGGTCACGCCAACCGCGGCAGCGTCGACAGTGATGCCTGGCAGCACAGTATAACCATCAGCTGTTACTATAGTGCCGGATGAGTCCAATTGGAACGACCCGTCGCGCGTATAGGCTGTCTCCCCACCGGGCAGTTGAATCTGGAAAAAGCCTTCGCCACGGATCGCAAGGTCGAGCGGATTATCGGTCAAGATCAAAGAACCCTGCTCGCTCACCCGATAAGTTGACGCGACCCGCACGCCGACACCCAACTGGATGCCTGAAGGAACTACTGTGCCCGCGTCGGAGGAGTTACTACCGACGCGACGGAGGTCTTGGTAGAGTAGGTCTTGGAACTCCGTGCGATGTCGCTTAAACGCGGTCGTATTCATATTGGCAATGTTGTTTGAGATTACCTCAACGTTGGTCTGTTGGGCCAACATCCCAGTTGCGCCGATATTGAGAGCTTGCATAGCTGTTTTCCTTCCCTAGTCGTTTTATTGGCCGGCTGGTGCGGGTCGGCCGAGGCGGCTTACAACTGTTCGCTGGCGATCCGCTTCACGGTCCATGAACGCCTTCACGGCATCATAGGCCCTCTGGATATCGATCATTCGCACCAGTTCCTTAACTGGGGTCACGTTGGCGGCCTCGAGTTTACGTTGTAAAATACTGGAGTTGAGGGGATCTTTCGGGCGCTCGGTGGTCTCGAACATGCTATCCCCGGCCTTTTGCAGGAGATCCATAGAATCGAACTCCACTAGCATCATTTTGGCGATGACTTCATTGCCTACCGAGATCGTGCCATCTTGCGCTATTTGCATCTTGCGGCCATCCCGAGGAATCACTATGGGCTGGTTTCCCTCATCTATTACTGCGTAGCCCTCACGGGTGATTAGCTGATTGTCTGGGCTAAGAGAAAGTGCGCCATTGCGAGTGTATTTGGTGGCGCTGCCGTCATCGACACCGAAGAAGCCCGACCCGCTGATCGCCAAGTCGAAGTCGTTGGCGGTGTCCCGCACCCCGCCTGGCTCGAAACTAACTGCGGTGCCATGGTCGATAACAAAATCTAGTGTCGGGGACAGTTTGTTTTGAGTCTGAGCGGTGGCGTACACGCCCAATTCCCGCTGGAACCCCGTGGTGTTAACGTTAGCAATGTTGTTGGCGACTAGAGACATCTCCCGCCGCAGTGCAGTCTGTCGTGAAAGGGCAATATAGATCGAATTTTCCATCTCTCGGCTTCCCATGCCAGTGAGTGTTTGCCTTAATGGCTTGACTAGGCTGGATTGAAGCACGACGCATGCCAACGACCGGTTATTGCAAAATCAAAGGGTTATGGAACATATAATGGCTAGTTACGGAAGTTAGGCGACAGGGTTTAGGCGCGCGGCAGTTATTGCCGGTCAGACTTGACCCGTTTGCAATGTCTTGGAGAGCAGGCTGAGCGATTGCGTTCTACCCAATATGATGGGGGCTTAGTACCGCGAGGCACTTTATCTCGCGTGTCTCTTTCGAAAATGGCGGAAATCCTGTAGAATCAAATAGCAGGCATGGTGCCTGCCCGATAGTCGTCTGCAACCCCTCGGTAACGAGGCCGGCGGCCAGGCGACATGGCGTGGTTTGCACCAGAAATTTTAGCGTGGAAGGCGTTAAATGGCCGATGAAGCCGAAGACCTAGAAGAAGAAGGCGAGGAAGGCGGTGGCGGCGCTAGAAAAATCATTCTGTTCGTCGTCTTGCCCTTACTGCTTTTGATCGGTGCGGGCGTTGGTGTGACGGTCATGCTTGGCGTATTCGATGAGCCTCCACCCCCACCGGAAGAAGTAGTGCAAGACCCGGCAACCACAGCAGAGCCGGAGCCGTCTGAGCAGTCAGCCGTTTTCGAGGTGCCGGATTTGATCGTTAACTTGAATACCAGTGGCCGGAAATCGACTTTCCTGAAAGTCAAGATTTCGCTGGAGATCGCGAACGCCGCCGATATTGATGAAGTTAATCAAAAACTGCCTCGTATCGTCGATACCTTCCAAGTCTATCTTCGCGAATTGAGGATGGAGGATCTCCAGGGCTCTGCGGGCATGGAGCGATTGAGGCATGAATTATTGCGACGCGTAAACATCGCGGTCAGACCTGTCCCGGTTCGGGCGCTTTTGTTCAAGGAAATGTTGGTGCAATAGGGTGAGGGACCGCCATGGCCACCGATGAAGATGCTGCTGGCGAAGATGCCACCGATGAAGATGCCTTAGCCGCTGAATGGGAATCCATGGCGGATGAGGAGGAGGGTGGTGAAGATGTCGATAACGAGCGTGTTCTTAACCAGGACGAAATTGACAGCCTTCTAGGTGTCGACGATGCAATGGGCGGCGAGGCGGAGACCTCCGGGATCCAGGCGATTGTCAATTCCGCCTTGGTTTCCTATGAGCGCCTTCCTATGTTGGAGGTCGTGTTCGACCGACTGGTCCGGATGATGTCGACCAGTCTCCGGAATTTTACCTCGGATAACGTCGAAGTATCGCTCGACAACATCGCTTCGATCCGCTTTGGCGACTACCTCAACTCTATTCCTCTGCCAGCGATGTTGAGTGTGTTCCAGGCCGAGGAGTGGGATAATTTCGGTCTTCTGGTGGTCGATTCCGCGCTAATCTATTCAATTGTCGACGTATTGCTTGGCGGGCGCAGGGGCACAGCGGCTATGCGTATAGAGGGGCGTCCCTACACCACGATTGAGCGGAATCTGGTCGAACGTATGGTGAGTGTTGTGCTGAGTGATCTTTCTGCCGCCTTCGATCCATTGAGCCCGGTAACCTTTCGTTTCGACCGATTGGAAACTAACCCGCGTTTTGCGACCATCGCGCGACCCGCCAACGCCGCTGTGCTCGCCAGGCTGCGGATCGACATGGAGGACCGGGGTGGTCGCCTGGAATTGATGTTGCCGTATGCGACACTAGAGCCAGTTCGCGAACTTCTGCTGCAGATGTTTATGGGTGAGAAATTTGGGCGTGACTCAATTTGGGAAACCCACTTGGCGAACGAGTTGTGGAATACCGAAATCGAGCTTGATGCGGTCTTGGATCAAGTCGTGGTCCCCCTAAACGAAGTAATTAACTGGCAGCCTGGTACGCAGATTATGCTGAACGCACAGACGAATTCGCCGATTGACATGCGTTGCGGCGAGATCCCGCTTTTTGTAGGCAACATGGGACAAAAGAGCGGCAACATGGCGATAAAAATAAATAAGAAACTCCGGAAGATGTAGCGGGACCGGGAGTGTGCGATGACGTGGGCTCTAATTCTGGATAGCTTTCTGGCGGTTTTGCTGCTTTTAATGATTGCCTATGCATTCTTGCTCAACCGCCGCCTTGCTACACTTCGTCGGGACAAGGGCGAACTCGAGGCTTTCATCAAACGCTTTAATGATGCCACGGACAAGGCCAATTCGAGCCTAAAGGGACTAAGGGATTCAGCGGAGAGGAACGCGCGGATCATCGGTCAGGCCGCTGACAAAGCGCAGGCATTGCGCGATGAGCTCTTATTTCTAATCGAGCGCGCCGACGCTTCGGCAGACCGTCTTGCTAAGATCAGCAGTCGGCCGGGTGTTGGGGGTGATCCGTTGCCAAATGATAAGCCCACTAGGCAGATTTTGGAATCTGCGGAGGGCACGGTGAAGTCGCCCAAGGCTTCCAATCCGCCCGGAGCAAAAACGGTGTCACAGAAAACTGATACAGAAGAAACGGTGGCCTCCGAGGCGGAAAGTGATTTGTTGAACGCCCTTAGGAGGGCACGTTGAATGGCATATGATCGAAGTGGTCGTGAGGTTGAGATGACCGAGGAGGCGGGCCACGCGCAGGAAAAGGCAATTATTCACGGCAATTCGGCTGGTGCAGGTGAAGTTCTGAGGGGCGGGCATGCCGCCCCCTCCACCGGTAACTGGGTTATTAGGGGCATGGGGGCGGGGTTTATACAGCGCCTCAAAGTTTTGCCGGTGCTCATCTTCATGGCGACACTTCTATTTACTGTTAAAATTACATCTTTGTGGGAGGCGCTAAATTACCCCGATGGCTTGGTTAGCATCACTACTTATGCGGAAGCGGAGCAGTCTGGGCGCGGGGAGGGCGACAAGGTAATAACCGAACCGAGCCCTAGTCCCGATAGCTCTTCGCTAAGGGCTGCAAACAAGACGCAAATTGCTCAGGCGAAGAAGGCCAAACCTGAAACCAAGAAAGATGAAAAACCCCTTGACCCTGTGCTGTTCACGCGCTCTGAGATTGAACTTCTGCAGGAGCTTTCCAAACGGCGGAAAGAATTGGATGCCCGCGAACGTACTGTTATCCAACGTGAAGGCCTCTTGACCGCCGCCGAAAATAGACTCGACCAGAAGATTGCCGAACTCGAGGGAGTAAAAAAGGAAATAGAGGGACTAATCATGCAGTATGATGAGCAGGAGGCAGGGCAGCTAAAGGAATTAGTCGCTATTTACGAAAAGATGAAGCCTAAGGACGCATCGCGGATCTTCAACGAGCTCGACATTGAGATTCTGCTAAAGGTGTTCGACCAGATGAAGGCCTCGAAATCGGCCTCTATTCTGGCTGGAATGCGCCCGGAACGAGCAAAGGAAATCACATCGCGCATAATGGAACGGCGAGAAATGCCGAAGATAAATTGATAAAAAATCTAAAGAGAATGAAATTAATTTATAGATGTTTGGAATTAATACCTTAGATATTTAAGTATCATATTATTTATAATTCGGAAATATATAGATTATCGATTTTTAATTTCTAACCATAGAGTGTGCGGACGGCGGTACGGTTCGGTGGCATTGATAAGCAAAATTAAGCCAGATGATCAACGATTGGGCAGCCTACCGCTGTTCCTCAGCCTGTTTCTATTGCTCCTTGCGTTTTTTATTTTTTTAAACTCGATCTCTTCGTTAGAAACTGGCAAGAGTGTCCAGGTGCTGGCTAGCATCCGGTCTAGTTTTCCTGGATTTGGCGTCGGTGGAGATGGAACGGGTATAGTTGAAGATGATAAGCCGGGCCGTATAGAACAATCGATCGTTGTCCGCCTTGAGGAAGCTTTTGCCGTTGCTATTAACGAACTTGAGATAAGAATTATTAATGAGGCCAACCGAATCCACGTCGACGTGCCGATCGTTCATTTCTTTGCGCCAGGTGGTGCTGAACCGCGTGCTGCTCTGGGAGTGCTGAGTGACCGGCTGTCAGCGGTTCTAGTAGACCCGTCACCGCGCCAACGTCTCGAGACCCGGATTTTATTAGGGCGACCTGAAATCAGGACTGCCTATGTCAACCGGCTCGAACTTGACCGTGCCGATCAATTGATTGGCCACCTCTTGGTGTCGGGTAGCCCACCTGTACTAACATCTGTTGGTGTTGAGCCCGGGCATCCAGGACATATACGCTTCTCTTTTCGAGCTGTTGGACGCAACCACGGTGTGTCCCAATGAACAGGCGCTCACATGGCGAGATAGACCCCAAGTTTCAAGGGTTTTCTGAAGGCAAGGCGAAATACCATGCCGGGACATCCAGTGGAGGGCCAGTATGGTTGGTAACTTTTGTCGACTTGATATCGTTGATGTTGGCGTTCTTCGTTATGATGTATTCGATGTCGACCCTCACTGCGCCCTCGTGGGAAGCCTTCACAGCGGCGATGCAAAAGTCGAGCATCGATAACCTCGAGGATGCCCGCGCCATGGCCCCTACGCCGATTACGGCCGAACCGGAGCTGCCGGGGTGGGGCATCGACATTTCGTATTTGCGACGCGTATTAGAGGCTGGTCTACAACGGGAAGAAACATTAGCGCTTGCCACCATTTCCGAACGTGAAGGACGGCTAGTTCTATCTTTGCCGGGCGACTTGTTCTTCGCATCGGGAGCCTCGACGATTTTGCCACGAGGGCGTGCGGCGCTTTTTGGACTAGCCGAGGTGCTGTCGACACTGGACAACAGGATCGATCTCGTAGGGCATACAGATCCGGTCCGGCCTAGCGGCGATGGACCGCTTGATAGCAATTGGAAATTGTCACTCGCTAGAGCCGCTTCAGTCGCTGATGGTCTCGCCCAATCTGGGTATAGGAAACCAACAACTATAATGGCGGAGGGAGCCACACAATTCCATTCGGTGGCGCCAGAATTGCCCCTCTCTCAACGGTATCGGCGCGCGCGACGGGTTGACCTCGTCATCTATTCTGAGAAGGACCATCGATGAGAAGGGTGACCGGCTTAGTAGGAATTTTAACCCTATGCGCGGCAGTCTTGGTGCCGGCGACCTACGGTTATGCTGCGAAAGTCTCCGTTGACGCGGGTGACGGTTTCGACCGGATCCGCTTTGATTGGCCGTCGCGGGTCAAGTACAGCGCTCAACGGTTCGGGAACACCTTATTGCTAGAATTCGCACGCCCTGTTCGCGGTAACATTGCAGAGGCAGCAGCCAATCTAGACCAATTTGTCGGGTCCGCAAGACGCCAGGAGAGTGGTCGCGAAGTAGTGGTGGAATTCACTGGCGGGCATCGGTTCCGTACCTTTCGGGACGGCAATGCGGTGGTTGTCATGGTGGGATCGGGACCCGGTTTGGATCTTTCACTCCAACCGAAATCGGCTTCGAAGTCGGTAAATAAGACCGGTACAGAATCCAGCGTGAAGGCAGTTGGTGCCGCGGCGAGAGCAAGCGAGAGGCTTGCGGTGCGGGTAGGAGCCCATCCTACCTATAATCGCATCGTCTTTGACTGGCGACGGCCTGCAGCCTATGAGGTTAAGCCAGAAGATGGCCGCACGCGTATAAGTTTTTCTCGTCCAGCGACGATCGACGTTGACCGTTTACGTGCTAGACTACCCAGCTCGTTTGCCGGTATTGCCTCCGAACTTTCGGCGTCGGGCAATCTCGATGTGGTTATACCGGTTCCCGAAGGTATTCGCGTTCGCCATCTTGTGTCGGGTCCGAAGGTAGTGGTGGATCTTGTTAAGGATCCCGACGCCAAGGCACCCAAGGTGCTAAAAGCCTCTAAGCCCCAGACGGTGCCGCAGAAGGTAGCTGGAACCCAGCCTTCTGTGGCGGGAGTAGGAAACGAACGAAAAGCCACATCGACTTTCCGCAATAAGGACCAGGTTGCAAGCCAGTTCGGGCTGGCATCAAGCCAAAATCCTGAAAGGGCGACTAGGCCTGAGCCGTTAAAGCCCGGTGAAACAATCACAGAGGCACCCCCGCCAGTGCGGACTGACCTCCTCGCTGTCAACAAGCCCCAAAAGGTTACGAATGCGTCGTCCACAACTTGGATGTCCTCTGCGGCGATCCCGCCGGCAAGTATTTCCAGCCAAGTCATTTCACCAGCAACAAACGGCCAGGGTGTTCGGTCGGATGCCCAGGTGCGAACCCCTCAGGTGACCGCAGCTCCGTCGGGTCAGACCACTGTCGCGACACAATCTGTCTTGGAACAGGGTGCACCCCAAGGAACGGGTGTCACCGCGTCCGGAGAGGGCTCAAATAGTGTTGTTTCTGCGCTAAAGGCTCTTGAAGGTGCGACGATCAGTGGGCCTAGCCTCCCTGTCGCGGTGACGGCTGGTGAGCAGGTGACTTCACTACGTTTTGATTGGCCGGAAGCGGTCGCTGCCGCCGTGTTCATGCGTGCCGAGAATCTTTGGGTGGTGTTCAACCAATCGGTGACTTTTGATCTCTCTCAACTCCTCGCCAGCCAAGTTCGGATTATGGGCCGTGCTGAACAGATTCCGGTGGCTCCGGGCTCCGCGTTGCGGGTGCCGCTTGTGGCGGGCATTGCGCCACGGGTCTGGCGCGACGGCAATTCTTGGGTCGTTGATCTTGCGCCACAATCGATGCGTCCAGACGTAGCGCTCGAAGTAGATACTCAGCAATCGAGCCCCCAGGGCCCTCGTGTCTTCGTCCGCGCTGAGGGAACGGGAATAACCACCGTGGCACGTGACCCGGAAGTCGGTGACCAGCTTTTCGTAGTACCGGTAATTGAACTCAGCCGTGGCATCGACGCACGGCGTGACTATGCACAGTTCCGGATCCTGAGTTCGGTCCAAGGACTTGTGGTACGCCCCTTGATCGATGAGATCGAGGTGCGCGTCCTTCCCGACGGAGTGGCCATTACTGCCAGCAAGTTGCGAGGTCTTGAGGTCTCTAAACCGAATGGCGGTGGGTCTGAGACAGAATTGGTCGGGTATCGGACCGATGGACTGCCCCCGGGGCTTACGCCTGGACGGATTTTCAACATGGTTTCTTGGCGCCGTGGCGCCAAACCGAAGGATTTCCGTAAAACCAAATTGGATCTGCAGTTGCGTATTGCCGGCGCAGATATTTTTAGCAATGGACCACGGCTCAGCTTGGCCCAATTTTTCTTTGCTAATGGTCTAGCAGCAGAGGCAATGGGGATGATTCGGATTATTGAATCCTCAGACGAAGAACTGGGACGTCGTCCTGATATCCGGGGCATGCGTGGGGCTGCGCATTTTATTCTCGGTCGGTACAATGAGGCTGAGAAGGATCTCGACAATCCCACGCTCAACGGGTTTGCCGAGGCCGAATTGTGGCGAGGTGCGGCTAACGCTGCCCAAGGCAAATGGAAAGACGCGATAGAGCATTTCGCGCGGGCGGGTGAAATTCCAGGCGGTTACCCCCGAAATTTCGCAACACAGTTGGCGATGCTGGCCGCTGAGGCTGCGGTCCGGGCTGGGGATTTCCGAGGTGCGGGCGGGTTCCTGGGGGCTATAGCCGAGGGTGATCCGACTGCTGGAGAAATGGCTCGTCTCAACTATCTTCGTGGCCGCGTCCTTTATGCCTCTGGCAACATAGACCGTGCGCGGGAAGCTTGGCGTCTCCTTGCTGAAGGTGAAGACCGTTGGTCGCGGGTTCGCGCTCGGCGGGCTCTTATCGAGCACGCACTCAGGGAGGGCACGATTAGTCGCACAGAAGCGATAGACCAATTGGAGAGGCTCAGGTTTGCTTGGCGCGGAGATCAGCTCGAGTTCGATCTATTGCGCCGCCTCGGTAAGCTTTACCTGGAAGAGGATGATTTTGTCAAAGGGCTCGAGGCTCTGCGTCAGGCGGTCCTTTTTTTCCCAGATAATATATTTGCAGGGGCCGTCACAAAGGAAATGACAGAGGAATTTGCTTCGATTTATACCGATGGTACCGCGGATACCATGCCACCGCTGACCGCGTTGTCACTTTATGATCAGTTTCGGGAATTGACGCCGGTTGGCCGGCGCGGTGACGCGATCATCCAACGTCTAGCCGACCGTCTGGTTCAAGTCGATTTGCTAGACCGTGCGGCGATCCTTCTCGATCGCCAAGTTCGGTTCCGTCTGCAAGGAGTACCCAAGGCGAAGGTGGGCAGTCGCTTGGCGCTAATTCGCTTGCTGGATCGCCAATCCCAAAAGGCACTCGAAGCACTGGACGAGAGTGTAGCGCCCGGCCTCGACGCACAACTGTCACTGCAACGCAAGCGTTTGCGTGCGAGGGCCATTTTCGAACTAGGGGACGCCCAGACCGCGCTCAAACTACTGCGCCGGGATGAGACACGTGAAGCCCGCCTTCTGCGCGCTGATATCTACTGGCGCACTCAGGATTGGAAGAAGGCGGCAGAGGTGTTTAAGGAGCTAATTGGGCAAGCGGGCCAGGACGGTCGACGGATTGACGACAGTCAGGCTACCCTGATTCTCAATTGGGCTGTTACTTTGTCGATGAGTGATGATTTCGATCAGTTGAACCGTGCCCGGCAGATCTATGGCCAGCAGATAGACGGAACATCCTATCGCGAAGCGTTCCGGCTGATCACCAACCGCACCGAAGGTGAACTTAGCGATTTCCTGACTTTGACAGCACGGTTTGAGGAAATCGGCCGGTTCCAAGCTTTTTTGTCAAGCTATCGCGATAAGTTAAAGGACAATCCGTTGAGCGCGGTCAACTAATTTCCGCCAGTGAAGCTCTTAACTAGAGAACCCGCAACCAAATACCAGCCATCGACTAGTACAAAGAAGATCAGTTTGAACGGTAGCGACACGATGATTGGTGGTACCATCATCATGCCCATTGACATCAGGATCGAGGCGATAACCATGTCAATGATCACGAAGGGCAGGTAGAGCAAAAATCCAATCTCGAAGGCGCGACGCAGCTCACTGATCATAAAGGCAGGTACGAGGACCTGGAGAGGGGCATTGACGCCGCTCTCCTCGTCTCCCACTTGGGCGATATCCTGGAACAATTCCAGATCTTTGTCGCGAACCTGACGCAACATGAACTCGCGAAACGGGGCTTGCGCACGTTGAAACGCCTCGAATTCGTCTATCTGCTCCTCGATTAACGGCGAGATCGCTTGGTCCCAAGCAGTTTGGAACGTTGGGGCCATGATGAAACCGGTCAAAAACAGAGCTAAGCTGATAATTACCACGTTCGGCGGTGATTGCTGGGTGCCCAGTGCAGTACGCAGCAAAGATAATACTACAACGATCCGGGTGAACGATGTGACCGTGACCAGCAAACCCGGAGCAAGTGAAAGACCGGCAATGAGGGCCACCATCTGAAGTATGCGGGCGGTGGTAGAGCCTCCCGGTTCGCCAATATCCAAGGTGAGCGTCTGGGCTAAAGCCTCGTTGCCGGGCACCCATGCTAAGAACAGCGCTACGGTGGCTGCCACCCAATGTACCGCACCGGACCGCATTAGGTTGGCTCTCCATCGGTCGGCCTCGTAGAGCTTTTTCGGGCCGGTTGGTTGAATTGAGCCCGGAAGGACCCGTCTTGGCTGCTATCTTGTGTCTGGTTTGAGGTACTGCTCTCGATAAGCAAGTCACTGTGGATGCCGAGCAACAGAAGGTGCTCCGTTTTGTCTCTTTGAACTAACACCAATCGCCGACGAGCGTCGAGCTGGCGCACCTCTACTACCTGCAGGCGTGACCCGCCTCCTCCCGGAGCAAAAAGGCGGGTCGGCGCGTAGCGTCGGATGAGCCAGTAGATCAACCCGATCAGCGAGAGCGTAAAAGCGAGCGCGACGAAGAAGCGCAGATAGACATCAAAGTCCATTCCGAGAGCCTCCCATATCCGAAATCCCTTTGAAACATTCCTTCGGGAAGGCCTATACGATCCCAAGATATCATCGTTAAGTCTATCGAGCGACGGGCATTGTTGGAAACGGATACATTCGCAAAATACTTTATAACTCTTTTCAATTATTGGTTAATTCACGATTTCTTTAGAGAAATTGTGATTGGACACTTGCTATCCGCTACCAGGCGCCCTTGTTTGCCGAGCGTCATATGCTTGGGCCGCTCGTTGGTGGGAGACGTGGGAATCGGGCCGGGCTTTCTCTAGTTTTTGCGCTTTTAGATTGGCCACAAGCTCGTCGAGGTTTCTTATAATATCCGGCAATTGTTCCGCTAGCCTGTGGGCGTCTGTACTTGAAAGCTTCAAAAGCCCATTACACAATTTATTAACAGCCTGGTTTAGGGACGAGAGATCTATCTGTTCGTCTCGCTGAACCTGCCCTGCGGCTTCTTCGATCCGCGTGGCGACTAACCTCAGTTCGGTTTCGAGCTTGGACACAGGGTGTGCATCGGTTTCGTTCATTTGTTTGGCTCTTCCTCGGTCCCCATTTCGAGCATGCGTCGGTTCTCAGCATAGACATAGCTAAGGATTTCGGCCACGGCGGCGAAAGCTTCTAGCGGGATTTCGCAATCTACCTCGACCACGGAAAGAATCTGGGCCAATTCAGGGTCCGTGCGCACCTTGACATCATTGTCGAAGGCGAGGCGAAGAATTTTCTCCGCTAGCGCACCGTAGCCTTTGGCGATGACCCGGGGCGGGGTGAGGTCGCTAGTTCGATCATGATCGAGTGCAATCGCTAACTGGCGCTTGTGACGTGCGTCGTGCGGTCCGGTAATGAGGTGGGATGGCGTCGTTCCCTGGTCGTTGGACATGCTTTGGCTCTTTTACACTCCAATGGGCTGCTAAAGCATAGCGGAAATTTGTTCAAAAAGTAGGCTTCTTAGCGAGTGGCACGGCGATTGCTCTTACATCTGGAGATGAATGTTCGGAAAACCGACATCACTGCAACGAAAACCGGTCCTAACCGGAAGGGAAGAGGAAGAGAACATGAACCTGGGTAAGATGGACCTGTTCCAGATGGCAACACGCAAGATGGGTTGGCTGACGGAGCGTCAAGTCGTCCTATCTCAGAACATCGCAAACGCGGATACCCCGAATTATCGTTCGAAGGATTTGCGAGAGATCAACTTTTCGCGGACCCTGGATAAAACGCGGCAGATTAACGTGACATTGACCCGTCCGGGGCACATTCCAGGCGCGAGCGAGCGAAACGATATGCGTCGCGTGACCGAGGGGCCGCGCGACGTCTATGAGGTGAACCCTAACGACAATCAGGTGGTGATGGAAGAACAGCTTATGAAGTTAAGCGATACAGCTATGCAATACCGCTTGGCGACCAAAATATATAACAAGAACCTTTCTATGATGAAAATGGCTATGGGTAATCCACGCGGCTGATTGCCCAGGATGGTAAATTTGGGAGTAGAACGATGACCATGGATCTTTTGAAGGCCATACACACGTCGGCTTCTGGCATGAAAGCTCAGGGCGTACGTCTTAGAGTGATCTCGGAAAACATCGCAAACCAGGACTCGGTCGGCACTACAAAGGGAGGCGACCCATATCGGCGAAAAACTATTGTTTTCAAGAATGTGCTCGATAAGGAGACGAGTGCCAAATTGGTTCATGTGTCCAAGATCGGTCGTGACGATTCGGACTTTAAACTGGCCTATGAGCCGTATCATCCGTTGGCTGACGACGCTGGCTACATCAAGCGCCCGAACGTAAATGGCCTGATCGAAATGATGGACATGCGTGAGGCCCAGCGCAGCTACGAGGCGAATCTAACAGCGATCGAATCCTCGAAAAGCATGATCCAAAGAACTATAGACTTGTTGAACACCTAGGCTGGTTTACTGGCTGGGCGCGTGTATTTGAGATATAATGGTCGCGATCGAATAAGGAGAAGTGGTTATGGTGATGCGTATCGGAGAAGATCTGGCCCAGGGCGCGTCGTTAGGCCAGTCCGGTCCAACTGCCGGCACACAGGGAAGCACTCAGAATTTTGCCGATTTCGTCAGGGATGCGGCCCGCCAAGCGAAGGAAACCTTAGAACATGGTGAGGCCATGAGCATGCAGGGCATCGCGGGTGAGGCAGATCTTACGGCGGTAGTTACCGCGGTGAACAGCGCCGAGACGACCTTGCAGGTTGTCACCGGTCTGCGTGACAGGATGGTCCAAGCTTACCAGGAAATCCTCAGGATGCCGATCTAGTGGACGTTGTTGCCTTTGTTTTTGATAGGAAATTTGTTGCCCGGCAATAATTACCGGAAGCTGACGGTTTTAGCGCTGCACGTTAGGGAATAGCAGTCGCATGAATGAAGCTGATGCGATCGAAGTGGGCCGCGAGGCCGTGATGACGGTACTCACTATGTCTGTGCCGGTCATGGCGATTGCGCTAGGCGTCGGGCTGATTATATCGTTGTTCCAAGCTCTCACCCAGTTGCAGGAGATGACCCTAGTCTTCGTGCCCAAAATCGTGGTCGTCTTTACGGCCGTCGTAGTTCTACTGCCATTTATGCTGGCTACACTCTCTGGCTTCATGGAGAAATTGGCAGACCGAATAATTGGGCTTGGCGGATGATGGTACGCGGCTATTCATCTGCAAAACTAATGCGCGTCTGATCGGGGGGCGAGCCGCAGTGCCGCTCGAACAATTCCTCCCGCTTCAAACTTACGCTTTCCTTATGGTCTTCGTTCGCCTGGCTGCTACCGTGATGCTATTGCCGGGGGTGGGAGAAGCGTTTGCGCCCGTGCGAGTGCGCCTGCTTTTTGCTTTGCTGTTGACCATAGTGTCCACCCCGATGATCCAACCCTATGTGCCTCCAGAGCCAACATCGGTTCTAGGCTTGTTCGTTCTGCTGGCCGGTGAATTTGTTGTCGGAGTGTACTTGGGCTTGGTATCGCGAGTTATGCTGCTGACGCTGGACACGGCTGGTCGCTTCATTTCATTTAGTATCGGCATCGCGAACGCCCAGATCTTCAACCCGTCGATAGCAAATCAGGCCTCGATCCCAGGCCTATTGCTGACGACTATGGGTATCATGGTGCTGTTTGCGACTAATATGCATCACACGCTTATTATCGCGGTGATTGATAGTTATACTTTGTTTCCACCGAGCCAGATCATTCCCTCCGGGGACCTTGCTATGGTGATGGCAAGGGTGGTCGCGGATAGTTTTCGGGTCGCTCTGCAACTCGCAGCTCCGTTTATAGTTATCAGCTTAATTTTCTTCATGGGACTCGGTATGTTGGCACGCCTGATGCCGCAATTACAGATCTTCTTCGTCGGCTTGCCGGTACAACTTACGGGAGGGCTTTTCCTGTTTGGGATGGTGTTAAGCGGTTTGTTAATGATTTTCCTAGAATACTATGCAAGCAACCTCATCGCCTACATATCTGTAGGGTAGGGGAAGGACAGGGCCGATGTCGGACAATCAAGACGAATCACAAAAGACGGAGGAACCGACTACTAGAAAACTAACAGAGGCCCGGCAGAAGGGGAATGTAATTCCCTCAATGGAAGTCTCCAATTTGGCGATACTATTTGGTGGAGCCCTGACCGCCGCATTCCTAGGCCCCTTCATGGCTGAGCGTTTAATGCGTGCTACGGGGGGGTTGCTCGCGAATGTGCATGCGATCACCTTCGACGCCGAAAACGTGGGTGATGCCCTACTGGAGGTATTATTCGAGGTGGCGCTGGCCATGGCCCCTGTCGTTGGTTTGCTGTTAGTGCTTGCCGTGGGATCGAAACTTGTCGTCAACGGTTTTCTATTGAGCGGTGAGTCTCTTAAGCCGTCGCTTGATCGGATCTCGCCGATTAAGGGGCTGCAACGTCTGTTTAGTCTCAAGTCCATCGTGGAATTTTTGAAGGGGTTGGTCAAACTATCGATTGTCGGCACGATCGTCCTCACGATTACTCTACCTGTGATCGACCGTGTCGAGATTTTGATGCAGATGGATATTGCAGCGACCGCCGAGGAAACGCGTTGGGTTATCGTAAAAATGTTCGCCGGCGTTGTAGGGATAATGGTTTTGATTGCCGGTCTTGATCACCTCTATCAGCGACACGAGTACATGAAGCAGATGCGTATGACTAAGCAAGAAGTCCGGGATGAGCACAAACAATCCGAAGGCGATCCCTTGGTCAAGGGACGCCTGCGCCAAATTAGGGCAGAAAGGGCACGCACTCGGATGATGGCCGCTGTTCCGACGGCGGATGTTGTGGTTACCAACCCGACGCATTTTGCCGTTGCTTTGAAATACGATATGGAGTCCATGAGTGCGCCGAGGGTTGTGGCCAAAGGAGTGGACGAGGTGGCTTTTCGTATTCGTGACGTGGCGAATGAAAATGACGTACCCATCGTTGAGAACCCGCCCTTGGCCCGCGCGCTCTTCGATGTAGCAGATGTCGATGAGGAAATACCACCGGAGCACTACAAGGCAGTCGCTGAAGTTATCAGCTATGTTTTCCAGCTTAAGAAAAAACCGCTTGAGTAAGGTTCGTGGGGTGGATGGAAGAGAGGGACGACTACCAAATAGGCGAAAATGGTTTGTGCAATCATTTTCCTGGTCAACTTTTTAGTCGCTGTTCGATAGTATCCGGCACCGCATTGCGCTTTGATTTGGGAGGTGGGTGAGACTAAAACGGGATGGCTCGATCATTTCTATTTTAGGATGTTTCAAATATGGGCTGGTTCCCAAATGATGGAAAATGGGGTCACCGCTTCTACGCCCACGTAAGGAAATTGAAGTTTCCGATAGTGACAAAGTGTGAGTTGAGCCCAGCCCTAATGGGTCTCTGCTGAAGGCCTGTTAATAGCCGGCCAAAGTACAATTAGGGAACGACTGTATTTACTGTTGGGACAAGACGCACAATATGTTGCAATAATGCCCAGATACTGTGTTCAATAGACTATCGAATCCATAATATAATAGAGAACAAAGCGCGAAAATTTTCGTTGCCAAATAGAACATAACATGTACATTTGTGTTAGGAACCGGATACCTTTGTCCAAAGCCCAGTATTTTGAGGGCCGTTAAGGGGTCTAAGGCTTAAAAACCCGGTTCAAGTAAGCAAGCGCGTTGAATCGGACAGAAGCGTGTGAGACAAGGAGATAGGCGATGTCGGTTACTTCCCTAAGAGTGGTTGAGCAGGATCCCATGGACAAATCAAAGGCTTTGGAAGCGGCTCTGGGTCAGATAGAGAAGGCATTTGGCAAAGGGTCCGTGATGAAACTGGGCCAACGCCAGACCGCGGTCGATGTTGAGGCCATCTCCACTGGTTCGCTAGGATTAGATATTGCCCTTGGTATAGGAGGACTTCCAAAGGGTAGGATCGTCGAGATATACGGTCCCGAAAGCTCCGGTAAAACCACTATGGCGCTACATGCTGTGGCAGAGGCGCAGAAGACCGGTGGTGTCTGCGCGTTTGTCGACGCCGAACATGCGCTCGATCCGGGCTATGCACGTAAGCTAGGTGTCGACGTTGATGAGTTGTTGATCTCCCAGCCTGACGCGGGTGAGCAGGCTCTCGAAATAGCAGATACTTTAGTGCGATCGGGTGCGATCGACGTGTTGGTAATAGATTCTGTTGCTGCCCTTGTGCCTCGGGCCGAACTTGAGGGCGAGATGGGGGATACCCATGTCGGTTTGCAAGCCCGCCTAATGAGCCAAGCACTTCGCAAACTTACCTCGTCAATCTCTAAGTCTAACTGCCTCGTGGTTTTCATTAACCAGATCCGTCTTAAGATTGGTGTCATGTTCGGCAGCCCGGAGACTACGACCGGAGGTAATGCCTTGAAGTTTTATGCTTCCGTTCGCCTCGATATTCGGCGGATTGGAGCGATCAAGGACCGCGACGAAGTAGTGGGCAACCAGACACGGGTCAAGGTAGTTAAGAACAAGATGGCCCCACCGTTTCGGGTAGTCGAGTTCGATATAATGTATGGCGAAGGGGTCTCCAAGACCGGCGAATTACTCGACCTCGGTGTTAACGCCGGTATCGTAGAGAAATCTGGTGCCTGGTTCAGTTACGATGGGCAACGAATCGGTCAGGGCCGAGAAAACGCAAAGGGGTTCCTTAGGGAGAACACTGAGATTGCGTGTTCTATCGAACTTGCCATTCGACAGAATGCTGGCTTGGTTGCTGAGGTCATGTTGGTCGGCTCGGATTCTGGTGGCTCGGAGGACGAGAACGATGCGCCTGATCAAGTGGCCATCAACACCGAAGCACGTTAGGTTTGGTGCTAAAATGTGATCCAAGGGCCGGTCTTTCATAGTGCCACCGGCTCTTTTTTCTATTGTAGTGCGTCCAATTGATACCTGGTGGTTCTCTGGACTTGGATGCGGCTTACCAGTAAAACCCTGGACCGCTCGGGCCCCGAGTAAGATCTAATTGCCCGGACCAGACCATAAGGTGCGCGAAGGATGCAAACGGTCAACGATATACGCTCGGTTTTTCTAAATTATTTTGCCAGGGCCGGCCACCAGGTGGTTGACTCAGGACCCCTGGTGCCGCGCAACGATCCCACTTTGTTGTTCACTAATGCCGGAATGGTTCAGTTCAAGAATGTCTTCACTGGGGCCGAAAATCGGGACTATCTTCGCGCTGCGACGTCTCAGAAATGCGTGCGCGCTGGGGGCAAGCATAATGATCTGGAAAATGTTGGTTACACCGCTCGCCATCACACTTTTTTCGAGATGCTCGGTAACTTCTCATTCGGTGACTATTTCAAAGATGTGGCGATAGAACACGCGTGGACCTTGATCACCCGTGAATATGGTCTCCCCGAAGGAGAAGATTCTCGTTACAGTGTATGGTGAAGATGAGGAGGCCGCCGGATTTTGGCGTAAAATAGCTGGGTTGCCAGACGAGAAGATCATCCGCATCTGGACCTCTGACAATTTTTGGTCGATGGGTGACACCGGGCCTTGCGGTCCGTGTTCAGAGATCTTTTTCGACCATGGTCCAACTATTCCTGGCGGTCCACCCGGCAGCCCGGACGAGGACGGGGACCGGTTTATTGAGATTTGGAACTTAGTGTTTATGCAATTCGAGCAGATTACTAAGGAAGAGAGGATAAATTTACCTCGGCCTTCAATTGATACTGGGATGGGATTGGAGCGTATATCGGCGGTCTTGCAGGGGAAACATGACAACTACGACATTGACCTTATGCGGGGCTTGATCGAGGCGTCAGCCCATGAATCCAATACCGATCCCGATGGTCCTCACAAGATCTCCCACAGGGTTATAGCGGACCATTTACGCGCTTCTTCCTTCCTGATCGCCGATGGGGTGCTTCCCTCTAATGAGGGACGTGGCTACGTGTTACGCAGGATCATGCGAAGGGCTATGCGGCATGCTCATATCATCGGGTGC
>PBMU01000085.1 GCA_002722775.1 Rhodospirillaceae bacterium | reverse complement strand
TCTGCGAGTTGTGCGGCAGGCGCAATCAACTCGGCCCAGCTCTTGCGTCCGAAGGCTTCGGCGGCCAACGCATAGCCCGCTACAGCGCCTGGTACTGCGACAGATTTGGCGCCGTGGAAATTGACGTCACCCACCACTGCCGGCCATCCGAACAGGTCAGCCCCTGGCTCGCCAGTCAATGGATAGTCTGTTGGATCCAATTCGATAGGCGCGATCATACCGAAGTCGACCACCCATTCTCTTTCCTCGGCGGCACAATGTACGACCATGAAGCCGCCGCCACCGAGCCCGCTCATCCATGGCTCGGTGATTGCGAGAGCTAGTGCGGTGGCGATGGCGCCATCGACCGCGTTCCCGCCCGCCTCTATCGTGGCTGCACCGATCATGGCTGCCTCGATTTCCTGAGCGACTACTACGCCCCTCCCTCCCTGAAGAGGCGGCTTCGTGACGGTCCAAGTCTCGAATGGAGCGGTTGGTAAGGTGGCAACGCTCATGTTTTGATCCCCATGTGTGGATAACAGCTTTGCCCAGGGGCTAGCACGCTTTATCTTAGTCGGATGAAAGCGGACACTGTGCATGACCCAAGGTCAAGGCCGAAGAGCGCTTGGTCAGAAATTGTATTGGCCCTAGTCCTGGCTCTTGGCCTCGTGATTTCGGGGCAAGGTCCGGGTTTGGGTCAATCCTCCCAGGATGAAGAGGAAGGCCTGGCGAATAAGATAGTCGGGCCCGATGGACAAGAAATCACCGCTTCGGAATGCGATGCGCTGGGAGGTGCCACAGCCCCAATCGAGCGTCTCGCCCGGATTGGTGGCGCGATATCGGTTCGAAACCTGGAGCTGATCTACTACGGCAAGCCACTTCATGCGTTGAATGACAACGATTTCGAGTTACTGAAGGTTCTAAGACCGTTTTGCGAGGACACCCCCTCGGAGGTCGACGCGTTGATCTTTGACGAACTGAAGGAAAAGGTCGAAGAGGCCCGACGCACGCGCGACAAAACGTTGGAGTGGATCAAGGATATTCAAGAAAAACTCGACGCGATGGCTCCAAGCCCTGCGGCGATCCGCGCAGTTCACAACGCATGGACAGAAATGGAGAATCGTCATCAGGAGATGCTTGTCTCGGACCAGCGTTTCCTCTCTGAATATCTTAGCAAGCGACGCGACGCATTGTACGCAGGCGAGCAAAAGGAGGCTCGTACATTGGTCTCACCTTTCCATCCTGGCGAGACCATTGCTCCCGATCAGAAGGAATAGCGCCTCGGATCCGGCGTGCACAGAGGATCCACTGCGCTTCATTATTGCGCCTTTTATCGGAACCTATGGCTGTATTACCTCGGCTGCTGTCCTCTGAGGGAGTATGTCGTTTCTGGGAGTTTCGGGTTCAGGCTCTAATAACCACTCGTTCGGCTATGAAGGCTCCGATGGCTAGGATTTTGGGGTTGTGAGGACGTATATGTTAGGGCTCAAACGTTTCGGCGGCCGCCTCTCAGATAGCCCACTAGCGAGCCCTCGACATCGGCTACAGTCATTTCTTGGGCATAACCATTGGACCGGGCATGCTCGACACGCTCGCGCCAGGCCGGCGCTGCAGGTCCGTCGGTAAAGGCTTCTGTCAGTGGTCGGCCCATCGCTGTGTCGGGCACAGACAACCCTAAGCTTTGTAGTATCGTTGGCGCGATGTCGATGATGCTGGTAGGGGTGTCGGAACTTACCGCGCGCTTGAAGACGTTTCCACCCATAACTAACAAGTTGTTAATCTCGATCTTTTGCAACCCCCCATGAATGCCGCCCCCAATCGGAATGTCAAAATTGTCTGCGACGCAGAGCCCGGGATACCCCCAGTCATTTGCTCCGTCGTTGCTGCGCATGATATAGTTGATGTCCGGAGAGCGTTCATTCAGACCGTTGATCACACTCATCGAAAGCGAACCTTTCCCGCCAGTGCGGGTGAATGTTAGACCGCACCAGTCCTGTTGCTGTAAGAAGGCGAGTACCTCGGCGATCAGTCTTGGATCCCGGTCGCGGACTGTGATCTGACCACTTGAGCTGCGTTTCACCGCGACGTCGAAATCATCTGTAATCGCGGGTCCAGCGCGGAAACCTGCCTGGTTCAGTATGTCCACCACGTTCACTTGGCCGGTGACGGTGATCTGGCCGTGATCGGAGGCGGCGATCACCTGCCACCCATCAGTACAGCCCTCTGCATCCCACCAGTCGAGAATGCGTCCAAAGGCAGTGTCGACCGACCGGACGGCCACCTCGCTTTCCGGCGTACCAATGCCGCGATAGTGGTAGGTAAGGTCCGGCTCATTAAACCAGATCACTTGCACGTCGGCGTCGTGTTCCGGGATCATATGTTCCAACAGGACGGTGGTCGCGTATTCAGTGACTTCTATATTGGGTAGGGTTTGATCGGGCACCGGCCCGAAGCGCTGAATAATCGAATCGTGGTTGGCAGCTGGGCTAGACACATCCGCACCCCAGATGGAGAATACCACTTGACCGAGTTCAGCAGCGTTGGTGTTTAAGAGCCGGGCGTTGCCAATTTTGCCGGTTGTAAGAACGGCGTATTTCCGGCCGGCGCGAGCCAGCACTTCACCCAAGTTTTCGGCCTTCTGCAGGCGGCCATAAAGCGATTTTGCTTGCTCCATACGCGGTGTGTCGGAGGTATCCATCGGCTGGTCAAAACCGAGCGCGGGGTCATAAAAAGCGTTCGCCATAATTCCGTGGCCGTCACCGCTACCGGTTTTGTTCGGAAGTGCGGTGCCCCCGGCATACGCGCCCGTTACGAAGCTGGAAACCTGCACTCTCGTCTCGGAGGGAAATGCCGACGTACTGTTCGGATAGTCGCAGCAGGTCGCCCGGAACCGTGCGAGATTAGGCATCAGTTTCGGATGGATCATGTCTCGGCGTAGGCCGTCGAACAAGCAGAATAGAAAGCGCGTACGTTTCATTTAGACACTCCGGCTTTAGGATTTTTGGGGTAAGCGCATGAGGGCGAAGCGCCGGAGAGATGGTAAGACCTCGTGCAGGGGCAAAACACCCTTTAAGGAGGTCAATGCGCGCTTGAGCTTACTTTCCAAACAGGTACTTGTCATAGATTAGGTTACGCGCAACACAGATCGCTTGCAACGGGGGTGCTACATGTATCTGTCTAATGACCAGCAAAAGGAGGCGGTGCGTGTATGGTTTGAGGAGTTACGCGACCGCGTTTGTGATGTTTTCGAGGCAATTGAGGACGATCACAGTGGTTTAAATCGGGACCAATGCCCTGGCCGTTTTAAACGCAAGGTTTGGGAGCGTCCGGGTGGTGGTGGTGGAGTAATGTCACTAATGCAGGGCAGGGTATTCGAGAAAGTTGGCGTCAATGTTTCGACTGTGATGGGAGAGTTTGCAGATGATTTCCGTAATCATATCCCTGGTGCAAACGAAGACCCCCGATTCTGGGCATCGGGAATCTCGCTGGTAGCTCATATGTGCTCCCCTAAGGTGCCGGCGGTTCACATGAACACTCGCCACATAACTACGTCTAAATCCTGGTTCGGTGGCGGATCGGACCTGACGCCGATGGTTCCAGACGTTACCGATACCGAAACGTTTCACGTTGCCTTTCGGGAGGCTTGCGACAAGCATGATCCAGGATATTACGCGCGTTTTAAGAAATGGTGCGACGATTACTTCTATCTGAAGCACCGTGACGAACCACGGGGCGTGGGTGGGATCTTCTATGACTACATCGACGGTGATTTCGACCGAGACTTCGCCTTCACCAGGGACGTGGGTCTCACTTTCCTTGAGGTCTATCCACGGATCGTCCGCCGGCACATGAACGCGAGCTGGACGGAAAAGGAACGACATTATCAGCTCGTTCGCCGAGGCCGCTATGTGGAGTTCAACCTGATCTACGATCGCGGAACACTGTTCGGCCTCAAGACTGGGGGAAATGCGGATGCGATTTTGATGAGCATGCCGCCCAACGTGATCTGGCCGGCGCCCGACATGGACTGAACAAAATTACCTATAGGCCAGGCTAGCTGAGCCCAATCCCTCGAAGTTGGCGGTCACGTTCATGCCCGTTTCCGCGAAATCGACACCGTTCCAGGATCCCGTGGTAACAACGTCGCCGGCTTTCAAGCCGCGTTTTGCGAGAATTGGTGAGCGGTTCGCCAGATGGTTTGCGAGCCAGGCGATTAGGGTGAAAGGATCACCGCCGGGAAAACCCTTGTCAGCTACTTTGACCTTTCCGCCCAGATCTAGTGTCGCGGTAAGTTCGCCGAGCGACGTTGGGTCGGGCAAGGGTATCTCCGGACCGACGACGAGCGCCTGGTTTGATTGGTTGTCGGCGAGTGCCCAGATTTTTTTCTCGACCGGCCAGTCAATATATCGCGTTTCGACAGCCTCGATCGCGACCATAGCGGTCCCGATAGAATCACGGGCCTTATCGGCGTTATAGGGTGCGTGGGCGGCTGGAAGATCCTTGGCCAGACGGAAAGCGACCTCGCATTCGACGGCCTTGAGAGGCAGATCACCGGAGAGTGTTGCCGGTGATGCGAGCAGACGCGAGGCGATGATCGGTGCACATGTCTCGGGAAAATCAGATGCTGACGGTCCCACTTTCCATGCGGCTATTGGCTCTCCAATAAGTACAAGTTGGGCGTCCTGGATCGCGTAGGCTTCCACGATGTTAGTGGGCGCTGTTGCGTCTGGAAAAGCTTGCATCAACTTGTTCGCCGATGCTGCCTCCAGCAAGGCGCGCGCGGCGCTTTCCGCTTTGTCAGTCATCATTTCCCCCTTTCTTTTTGAATTAGCTCCGCTGCCCATGCGAGGCAGGTCTCACGTGTTTCTTGAAAGTCGGCCGCAATCCAACGTGTCTCAATTTGGTCCAGAATTAGGCCGAGCGGTTCGCCAGGGCTCAGGCCAAGGTGGAGAAGATCCGAGCCCTTAACCGGGAGTCGGGGAATTGTCCATTCACGCGCTAGTTGCAACATGGGGCTAGTCTTTTTGTATTTGGTGCCATTCAGTGCAGCTGAGACAAATACAGCGTCGGTGAATCGGTCTGCACCCAACCTGTAAAGCCTTTCGCGGAGGGCGCGCATATCAGCGTTAAGGTCAATACGATCGACGGCCATTTGCGTAAGTCGCTTTCGTTGTGCATTAGACATCTGGAGCCGTTGGGCGATCATTTGTGGCAGATCGATCGTGAGTATTGAAAGGCGCCGCAACGGGTCAGGCGTCTTACCCTCTAGTGCGATCAGCCGGCGCAGGGCGTCGATCTGAAGCGGTGTACCGAAAAGTGGGGCCAGAATTCTTGATTCCGCCATGGAATCTACTACTAGCCCAGCCCCCGGAGCGGCGAGTAGCTTAAGGATCTCCTTTTGAATGCGGCTACCCGATAGTGTCTTAAGCAGGCCAGAGTTTGTGCTACAGGCCCTGAAACCCTCCGCATCAATTGGTTTGCGTCCGTATTGGGCTTGGAACCGGAAAAAACGCAATATCCGGAGTACGTCCTGCCTGATCCGCTCGGCAGGTTCGCCAATGAACCGAATGCGACCCTCGCGTGCGTCGCGTTCGCCTCCCACTGTATCTAGGATACGTCCATCCAAGTCCATGAACAATGCATTGATGGTGAAGTCACGTCTCGCGGCGTCCTCGGCCCAATCTTGGGTATAGGCTACCACCGCGCGTCGCCCGTCGGTTTCCACGTCGCGCCGCAGCGTTGTAATCTCGAAGAGTTTTTGGTTTGCGATTGCAGTGATTGTGCCGTGAGTGAGGCCCGTCGCTTTGGCCGTCATTCCGGCGGCCTCGATCAGGCGCATGGTTTCTTTGGGTGGGTGCAGAGTCGCTATGTCAACATCTGTGATTGGGATACCGAACAGCGTATTGCGCACGCATCCGCCGACGAAAAGCGCTTTGCCCGCCTCGGCGTCTAGTGCCGTCATCACCTTCCGCGTAGCCGGATCGTTCCGCCATGCTGGCGCTAGAGCCTTATCCACCATCCCTGCATTCATCTTCTATCGCTCGTAGCAGCAGTTCGGCCAAATTCACCAGCATGCCGGCGGTTGCGCCCCAGATATAGCGCTTGGGATGGGGAAGCACATAGAAATGGCGGATCTTATTCTGCCATTCTCGGTTATGGCGCTCATGATTGCGACGATCCAGCACGAATGAAACCGGCACTTCAAAGACGGCTGCGACCTCGACCGGGTCGGGCGTGATGTTGATGGGAGGGCGCACTAGGCCGACCACGGGTGTAACAACGAAACCAGTACGTGTCACATAGGTGTCAATTCTACCGATGACCTCGACATGGCGTCGTTGAAGGCCAATCTCTTCCTCGGTTTCCCGAAGGGCAGTGTCGACTGTATCCGCATCGCTTTCTTCCGCGCGCCCGCCAGGAAAACTCACTTGCCCCGCGTGATGTGGTAGATCAGCGGAACGCTGTGTTAACAGAATTGTTGGTCCTTCAGGTCTACCGATCACGGGTATCAGCACCGAAGCTGGTTGACTGCATTCCGGCAACCCCATTCCGGGATTAAGATCGTGATCACCCCGACGGTTGTCGTCGGTTGCCATTTCTTGTGCCCGAACGAAGGCGTCCCGAAAGTCCTCGAGCGTCACAAATCTATCTCCGCGGAACCCAGCGGATGAAAAATGCCTTTGCTCCATACGCCAAATACCTTGTCTCCGTGGATGACCCTTTCTTGGGCTAAGTCCGCGAGTTCATAAAACACTGCTCGCGTCAGCCGTGCCTCGAGAGCATCGCGCACCACGATATAGGGTCTGGGCTCTTTCGTCAGTTGGTCGATTTCAACGCGAATGGGATGATTTTTATCACACTCTATTTCGGCATCGAGATTGGTGCGGAACCTCAGGATATCATCTGATCCATCGGCGTTCTCGCCAGGAATTCGGTTTACCTCAACGGCCAAAAAAGGTACGTCGTCGACATCGATCAGACCGCGTTCGGCTGGCGTGACCAGCCAGTAGCGACCGTCTTCCTCGCGGCACAGGACGGTCGAGAATAACTTGACGAGCTGGGTGCGCATGATTGGAGAACCCAGGTAATGCCAGGCCCCCTCGCGATCGATGCGTATTTGAAAGTGACGAACCGTTGCCTGCCGAAAGTTCTGGAACTTACCGGACACCCCGTCTTCTATACGCTCTAGGTCAGAGGGTGTTGGAGGTTGATTTTGGTCCATGGCCAAGCGTTGTCCTGGTTTCGGCTTATGTCGGTGATGTTATCCTAAACTTCGTTTGTGAAAGTATACACCAATGACAGAATCCTCCAGCCTCGAAGGCGTTTCCGAAGATCGGTTGCTGACCGAGATCGATACACTCTGCGGGCAATTGGCTCGTGTGCGTGCCCAGATAGAGCGTGTAATTTTTGGTCAACGCCATGTGGTCGATCAGACGCTGATTTCCATTCTAGCGGGTGGCCACGCCTTGCTTATCGGAGTGCCCGGCTTAGGCAAGACCAAGTTGGTCGAGACACTGGGGGACGTTTTCGGGCTTGACGACAAACGGATCCAATGCACACCGGATTTGATGCCAGCGGATATCCTCGGCTCAGAGGTTATGGAGGAAGACCAGTTGGGAAAGCGCCACTTTCGGTTTGTCGCTGGGCCAGTGTTTTGTCAATTGCTTATGGCCGATGAGATCAACCGGGCCAGTCCGCGGACCCAGTCGGCCCTGCTGGAGGCAATGCAAGAGCAGACTGTTACAGTGGCGGGCCATACCCACCACTTACCCCGGCCGTTCCATGTGCTCGCCACGCAGAACCCCCTCGAACAAGAGGGCACATATCCGCTACCCGAGGCGCAACTTGACCGCTTCCTTTTGCAGATCGACGTTGGTTATCCAGATGAGGAGGCCGAGCGGCGGATGTTGATCGCAACTACCGGCACCAAAGCGAATACATCCGGGCACTCGTTCACGCCCGAGGACTTGATCGCGGCACAAGATCTGTTGCGACGCGTGCCGGTGGGGCAAAGTGTAGTCGATGCGATCTTGTCCATAGTCCGGGGCGGTAGACGTGAGACAACGGACTTGGAAGAGGTAAGACGCCACGTTGCTTGGGGGCCAGGGCCTAGGGCGAGCCAGGCCTTGATGCTGGCAGTGCGGTCCCGTGCTGTGCTCGAGGGTCGCATCGCGCCCTCTGTCGACGACGTGATTACATTGGCCCAGCCTGTGCTTCGACATCGTATGGCGCTTAACTTTGCCGCACGGGCGGAGGGGGTCACGATCGATTCGGTCATTGACCGCCTCTGTGAATGCCATGTCTAGGAATAAGCACGCATGATACGCGAACAGTCAGAAGCGATCGCCGGGCGACTGCCCCCATTGCAAGTGAGGGCTGAAAGGGCGGCTCAGACAGTTTGGCAGGGTATGCATGGACGTCGCCGTCCTGGGCGAGGTGAGGCGTTCTGGCAGTTTCGGCACTATGAAAGTTTCGACGATTCTCGCCGTATCGACTGGCGCTGTTCCGCGAGGGGTCGCGATGTTTATGTCCGCGAGACTGAGTGGGAAGCGGCCCAGAGTGTTTGGATCTGGTGCGACGCTTCACCCTCGATGCGGTACCGATCACGCCGTGACGTTCCAGAAAAAATCGATCGTGCGGGCGTGCTTGCCGTCGCGCTGGCAATTCTGTTGGTCGAGGGCGGTGAGAACGTAGCTCCTCTGGGCGAAGGAATGCCGGCACGTGGCGGGCGTTCGGGCCTGAATATTTTCATAGAGACGCTGCTGGCGTCCTCGGCCAAAACTAGCAGGCCGCCACTCGAACCTTTGCCACAATACGCGCAAGTGGTACTGATTAGCGATTTCCTTGAGTCGGCAGAAACCTACCGCGAATTGATCGCTGAATTTGCTACAAGTGGATGCGGGGGCCATTGTCTACAGGTTCTCGACCCATCCGAAGAGAGCTTCCCATACGGTGGACGGATTCAATTTGAGGGCACTGAGGAGGAAACGCCGCGCCTGTTGCGCCGCGCCGAATCGCTGCGTGAAATCTATCAAGATCGTCTCGCCGAGCATAGGGCCACTCTCAAGGAGCTGACAAGCACTGCCGATTGGAATTTTGCAACACACGGCACCGACAGTTCCCCCGAGACGGCTTTGTTGCCGCTGTTCACGACGATGACCCGAAGCGCGATATGAGAGTGCAATAATGTTATCGATTGGCTCCCTGGCTTTCTTAAATGCCTGGCTCCTATCGGCGTTGTTGGTGGTTCCAGCGCTGTGGCTGTTTCTACGGGTGACGCCGCCGGCGCCGCGGCGTGTCCTGTTTCCAGCGATACGACTGCTCTACCGCGCTAAATCGGCTGAGGAAAAACCCGATACCGCGCCATGGTGGCTTTTGGTGATGCGTCTTCTATTAACCGTCCTTGTAATTCTTGCACTCGCTCACCCGGTCTTCAATGCGAATGATGGTACGCCAGGCAAGGGCCCGGTGGTAATCGTGATCGATGATGGCTGGACGACAGGTCGTGACTGGTCTCGAAGGACCGCGGTTATGCAGGGCTTGGTTAATCGAGCGAAACGCGAGAACCGTCGCCTGTTCCTGATCCGTACCACTTGGACTCCCCAGGACCCCCGACCATTTGACAAGCCCATAGGGCCGTCCCGGGCAGAAGGTCTGATAAACGCAATGCAACCTAAGCCATGGCCCGTTCGTCTCGTACCGTTGCTCGAGGTTATGCAGGTGTCCGGCCTGCCGGTTTCAGCGGATGTAGTCTGGGTATCAAACGGTGTCGACGATCCGGGTGAGCTCGCGATGATCACTTATCTCCGGCGTCTGGGTAGTCTCACTATAGTTATGGAGCCGAAACCAGACCTCCGGGTGCTAATGTCTCCGAAGCGCATCGGCCGCGTAATCCAGGTCGACGTAATTCGTCTCGCAGCCGGGCCAGAGATGTCCTTTGCGGTGCGGGCGACAACTGCCGACGGGCGCGTTCTGGCTCGGGTGGAAGGGCAGTTTTCTGATGGCGAGCGCCGCGCAAGCATCAAGGTGTCTTTACCAATAGACTTGCGCAACGATCTAACCCGCATTGAGATCGAGGGGGAATCCACCGCGGCGGCCGTAAAGTTACTGGACGACCGTTTCAAACACCAACCGGTCGGTTTGGTCTCCGAAACAGGGTTCCAAGGCAAACAGCCCCTACTCGACGAACTCTATTTTATAGATCGCGCTCTCGCGCCGTTCAGCGAGGTGACGCGTGGTCCCTTGGATGCACTTTTGCAAGACGATATGGCAGCACTAATCCTGGCGGACGTTGGGATCGTCCCGCAAACCCATCGCATTAAGCTGTTGAAATGGATGGAAAAGGGCGGCGTCCTGGTTCGTTTTGGTGGGCCAAGCCTAGCGGCTGCCGGTCTCGGAACTAATCACCTCGGTAGCGAAGGCTTAGTGCCTGTGCGGCTTCGTGGCGGGGACCGAACTCTCGGCGGCGCGCTATCGTGGGCTCGTCCGCTTAACATACACAGCTACAATTCGGATGGGCCATTTGCCCATATGCCCTCGTACGGCAAGGTGAAAGTGCGCCGCCAAGTGTTGGCTGAACCAACGATTGATCTTGCGTCTAAAACCTGGGCGCGACTCGCTGATGGCACGCCTATTGTTACCGCTGAGCAGCGGGGCAAGGGTTGGCTTGTTCTTTTTCACACCACCGCGACTCCGGAATGGAGCGATTTAGCACTTTCCGGCCTGTTTGTTGACATGCTACGCCGTGTGGTGGCTCTCAGTTCCGGCACCTTTGGCGCGGCTCGCGAGGGAACCTTGTTGCCGTTTGAGACGCTCGACGGTTTCGGGGTGCTGGGAGAACCGCCAGCCCGCGCCCGCGCCCTCTCGCCTGGGAAGGTCGATCCCGGCGTCGGGCCGACGAGGCCACCAGGTTACTACGGAACGGAACTGGAGCGCCTGTCAATCAATCTTGAAATTGATCCAGGTTCACTCATTGAACCATTGGCCGCCCCATCTGGCGTAATGGTCCGTTCCTTCGCTAATAATGTGGAAACAGATTTCCAACCGGTTTTGTTTGCCGCGGCGCTGTTTTTGTTCTTGACGGATATGCTGGCGACCATGCTCCTGCGCGGTCAGTTGACCCCGACGTCCTCTCCAACGGACACCTTGATTGGGGGGCTAGTGATTGGCATTGTGACGCTGTCCCTCGTCGTTGGAACAGGAACGGCGCGGGCTCAATTACTCGAAAAGGAGGGAGACGAATTTCGTCTTAAGGCCTCGCTCGAGACCCGACTCGCTTATGTGATAACGGGAAACGGTGCTATCGATAAAGCGAGTAAGTCTGGGCTTTCCAGTCTTTCTGAGGTGTTGACCCGGCGGACAGCGATTGAGCCGGCCGATCCGGTGGGCTTAAATTTAGAGACCGACGAACTTGCGTTCTTTGCGCTGATTTACTGGCCGATTACACCGGATCACCCGGCCTTGAGCGAAAAGGCGGCTCGGCGGGTCAACGCTTACATGCATAATGGTGGAACCGTTCTGTTTGATACCCGCGACCAATTCGAGAGGGGCATTCCTGGCGGGACGTCGGGTCTGCGTCGGTTGCGCGCGTTGAGCCGCGATCTTGACATTCCGGCTCTTGCCCCGGTGCCACCGGGGCACGTTCTAACCAAGGCGTTTTATCTGCTGAAGGATTTCCCAGGACGTTTTACGGGTGGACTGGTCTGGATCCATGATCTGGAAGAGGACCATGCAAGTGAAGTTACGCCTGTCATCATTGGCCGCCATGATTGGGTCGGCGCCTGGGCGCGTGGCCAGAATGGCTCGTTCTTATACCCGGTTGTTCCTGACGGTGAGGCGCAACGCGAGATGGCTTTCCGTTTTGGGATCAACTTGGTGATGTACGCGCTCACTGGTAATTACAAAGCCGACCAGGTGCACGTGCCTGAGATTCTTGAAAGGCTCGGCCAATGAACGGGCTGGCTTTCGACATTGCCTTCAATCCGCTGATACCCTGGATCTTAATCGGGATTGCAGGTGGCTTGGGTCTCGCGATATTAGGCTGGGGTTCGGTAAGTAGTGCGCGGGGCTCCAGCTTGCGCTTAGCGGCGCTTGTGGCACTCTTGTTGGCGATTTCGAATCCAACTCTGGTCGAAGAGCGACGCGAAACCAAGCCAGATGTGGCAGTGATCGTTGTTGACAGAACACCGAGCCAAATGATCGGTGACCGACCCAATACCACCGAATCCACGCTAAAGTATGTAACTAGGGCTCTGGACCGCATGCCTAATATGGAAGTCCGCTTGGTTCGTTTGCGCGGCGGACCGCTCGGCACTCGCCTTTTCAAAGCAGTATCCCGAGCGGTGAGCGACATTCCAAATCGTCGGCTCGCAGGGGTGATTGCTATCACGGATGGACAGGTTCATGACGCGGGAACGGCAAGAGTGCGGGGCGACGTTCCGGTGCCATTCCACGTAATTCTGACAGGTGAGCGTGACGAGAGTGATCGGCTTCTCAAGGTCGTGCAGTCGCCGTCGTTCGGCCTGGTGGGGCGCGACGCCGCGGTTACCATCCGTGTCGAGGATACGACCCTCAAGGTCGGTTCGAGGGTGCCAGTGACGATGCGAATCGATGGTGGCGAGAGAATCGTTGTGTCGTTACCTGCAAATAGTTCACAACAACTCAAGGTTCCGATGAAACACGCAGGTGAGACCGTCGTAGAACTTTTAGCCGAAGTTCGAGAGGGCGAACTCGGCGACGTCAACAACCGGGCTGTCTTGGCAATTAATGGCGTACGGGATCGCCTTCGTGTTTTGCTGGTTTCTGGTATTCCGCATGCCGGAGAGCGGACCTGGCGCAACCTTTTAAAAGCCGATCCGTCCGTCGATCTGGTACATTTTACCATCCTGCGGCCGCCTCAAAAACAGGACGGCACCCCAATCCGGGAGCTTTCGCTAATCGCTTTTCCGGTGCGAGAATTATTCGAGGTTAAGCTCGATGAGTTCGACCTTATCGTATTCGATCGCTATCGGCGACGCGGCGTTCTGCCGCGCACCTATCTTTCGAACATCGTTGATTATGTGCGCAAAGGCGGTGCCCTGCTTGAAGCCTCGGGACCAACATTCGCTACGCGCCTCAGTCTCTCTCGCTCGCCTTTGGGAGAAATTCTTCCCGGGAGGCCCACGGGCAACGTGATTGAGAAGGGTTATCGGCCACGCATCACCGATTTGGGTTTTCGTCATCCCGTCACCTCCGGTCTTAAAGGTGGTGGACGCCTTGATGCAGTGGGGCAGCGCCTCGAAGAGGCGAACTGGGGGCGTTGGCTGCGGCAGGTCGAAGCGGATCCTATACGAGGTTCGGTTTTGATTGATGGGATTAACAAACGCCCTATCTTATTGCTGGATCGGGTTGGAAAAGGGCGAATTGCTCATCTGCTTTCAGATCATATTTGGCTTTGGAGTCGAGGTTTCGAGGGGGGCGGACCTCAGGCTGAGATGCTGCGTCGCTTAGCGCATTGGTTGATGAAAGAACCGGATTTGGAGGAAAAGAAACTGCAAGCGGTGGTGAACGGCACTACGATTGAACTGTATCGCCATTCTCTCGAAACCGATGAACCCGAGATTACCATGACCAGGCCTGACGGCACCACGGAGACCCTCAACGTTTCCATAGAGCGGCCCGGCTTGAGCTCGGCCCGTTTCCAGACCGACCAGGTAGGTCTGCATCAATTTACCGATGGCGAAATGCTGAAACTTGTGGCCGTCGGCGCGCCAAATCCAGCCGAATTTTCCGACCTCCGAGCCAGCGAGAGAATCCTGGGGCCGCTCTCGGAAGCAAGCGGTGGAGGTGTCCACTGGGCTGCGGATGGTCTACCAGGCATCCGCCGGGTTGGTAGTGACCGTACTATGGCGGGGCGCGACTGGATTGGGCTTAAAGCGAATGAGGACTATGTGGTCACTGGCGTCGAAACACATCCTCTCATGCCGGGGTTTTTAGTGCTAGTCATGGTGATAGGATTGGCGACGGCCGCTTGGTGGCGTGAGGCGGGATAGTCCGCATCGCGAAACTGGGATGGCTTAAACCGGATATTGCGATTCGAGTAACGGCTAGAAAGGCTGTGAACGCTCGGAGAATGATTTTTATGGTGGTGACACCAGTGGATTGCGTGTGCGCTGTTTGTAGGTGCTCGAAAGAGCGACTAGGACGACACTCGCCATTCTGCGAACCCACCAGTGAGGCAGAGGTTCCCTAATTACACATCCCAGCGCTCATTTTTTTTGTATGTCCCTTTTGCCGATCGTTTGGCCGGATTACTTGCTTCGAGGGACTCTTAATTGGTATTTTCGTCATTTAGCCAAGCATCATCTTGTTCAGACGCAAACGTAGGGCATTCAGACGAATGAAACCGTGTGCGTCGGAGTGATCGTAGTCGGCCGCACCTTCTTCAAAAGTCACATAATCTGCAGAGTAAAGGCTTTTGTCAGCCTTGCGACCAACCACGATCGTGTTTCCCTTGTAGAGCTTTAGACGCACTGTTCCTGTGACATGGCGCTGACTGTGGTCGATAGCAGCCTGGAGCATCTCACGTTCCGGCGAGAACCAGAACCCATTGTAGATCATTTCGGCGTAACGCGGCATTAGTTCATCCTTCAGATGCGCCATGCCACGGTCCAGCGTGAGGCTTTCAATGGCTCGGTGGGCCACATGCATTATGGTTCCGCCCGGGGTTTCGTAGAGACCTCGGTTCTTCATGCCGACGAACCGGTTTTCGACAAGGTCGAGGCGGCCAACGCCATTGTCGTGGCCGAGCGTGTTCAGCGTGGTCAAGAGCGTTGCCGGCGACATCGTCTCGCTGTCGATCGAGACAGGATTGCCCTGCTCGAAGCCGATCTCGACATAGGTCGGTTTGTCGGGCGCGTCCTCCGGTGCGATGGTCTGCGAATAGATGAACTCCTCGCCCTCGATCCAGGGATCCTCGATGATCTTTCCCTCGCTAGACGCGTGGAGTAGGTTGGCGTCGACAGAAAATGGTGCTTCGCCGCGTTTGTCCTTGGCGATTGGGATCTGGTGCGACTCGGCATAATTGATCAGATCGGTGCGTGAGACGAACTCCCATTCACGCCAAGGCGCGATGATCTTGATGTGGGGATTGAGCGCGTAGTAGCTGAGTTCGAACCGGACCTGGTCGTTCCCCTTGCCCGTTGCGCCATGGGCAACCGCGTCGGCGCCGGTCTGATTAGCGATCTCGATCTGGCGCTTAGCGATCAGTGGACGAGCAATCGCTGTGCCCAGCAGGTAGGTTCCTTCGTAGACTGTGTTGGCGCGAAACATAGGGAACACGAAGTCGCGCACGAACTCCTCGCGCAAATCGTCGACGAAGATTTCCCTGATGCCCAGCATCCGGGCCTTCTCGCGCACCGGCTCCAGATGCTCGCCTTGGCCGAGATCGGCGGTAAAGGTCACTACCTCGCAGTTGTAAGTATCCTGAAGCCATCTCAGGATGATCGAGGTGTCAAGTCCGCCGGAATAGGCGAGTACGATCTTCTTGATTTGATCGGCCATGGGATCCTCGTAAGTGTCCTCGGGGTCTAATGTCTGGTCGGCGCGGCGCGGGAGTATAGGCGAACACGCCCTCTCGGCAAGGGGAAGCTCAGAGCGTGCCTTGGTGCACCGTTGCATTCGCGCGTTATACGAATCCGGAAACTAATTCCAGGTCCATTCCCGGCCGAGCATACAAGGTGTGTACTTGTCGCCAGTGTCAGTGCCACCGGAACCACGCAGTCATGCGGTGTGATGGACATGTCCATAAGCCAGCAGTAGGGTAACGACTTTTCGTCCTTCGATCCCGCGGAGATCGGAATGCTCGACGTCGATAGCACCGCGCTCGATCGCGCCGACATACCCGGTCTTCGCTCCTAAGTACTAGGGTCCTTTAATACGCGCCCTTGGTGGCTTGCTTGAACAGCCCCGGTTCGCCGAGAATCCGGAAGGCTTGTCAGATTGGCGGCAACCGCTAGAGCGCATTTTACTCGATTATGATGTTCATCTTGGCGCCGGTTGGTTCGCGGATCCGTTTGAAGAACGACACGCTCGTGCCTAGATCCTCCGAAGAAATGTGGTGGCTGGGGTGTTCATCGCGAAGACGTCGAATGGCAAGATCTTGATGCCCCCCACACCTTCCACTAAAAGCGAAAGCTAGAAGTTTTTCCGGCGTGTCCATCGCCTTGCCGAAGAGATCCCAAAGCGCCAGGTGGAAGGCCGAATTGTCGTGCAAATAGGTCGCGCAAGTTTCATGCACTGAGGTGTCGTGGCGCTCGGGTTTCGCTCGGTTTCACCCAGTCCGACCGGAGCCTCGCCCGTTTCGATCCAGAACCAAAGAAAATTACGGAATTCCGCGACCTAGATGGTTTCGAGGGTGGTGATCTTTATGGGGCGCTCCCCTTCGAAGCCGTCTAGAGCCGCGTGGTGTTGCCATCTTTTCCTCCCTCGTCCTGGTTGGACTCCGACTTCGGCAGCGGAGGGCCATCCAACCGTGGGATCAGGATGTCGCCGTTTGGCAGAACGTTCGGTGTGCCGTACCAGGGGATCGCCTTCAACAGAAGCTTCAAGCCGTCCAAGACCGCTCGCGCACCCTCCTCCAGCTTGCGCTCGGACTCGCTCTGGTTGGGAGTGGATTGCGCCAGGGTGACCGAGGGCGTGCCAGTCGAAATCACAGCGACGCAAGCGAGGACGGCGAGGAATTGTTTTACCATCGGTTGGCTCCCATTCATGCGTTCCGGTCTTCATAATCCCGCAATGCGGCGGATTCGTGGCGCGCCCTTGGCCGTTACGCGTCAATCGTTGCGTAGCAGGGGGGCGACCTTCAAACCCAGTGCTCGCCAGGTCCCCAGTAGCCCAAGTCCAATGGTGCAGGCGAGGCTGACGGCCGCGGTCAGTAAGATGGCGCTGGCATTGAGCACGAAATCGGCACGCATCAGGTCAGTGACGATGAAGCGCCCGATCACCCCGCCGACCACACAGGCGACGGCGGCGGTCAAAAGGCCGAGGATCGCGTATTCGGCGAGATAGGACGCGAGGATCCGACGGCGAGTGGCCCCCAGCACCTTGAGCACGACCGCGTCGTAGATTCGGCGGTGCTGTCCGGTCACCACCGCACCCGCCAGTACCAGAACGCCGGCTAGAAGGGTGACGAACGCTGTGGTTCGGACCGCCATCGCGACCGCCGCCAAGATTCGGTTGGCGTTGTCCAGCGCGTCCTTCACACGGATTGCCGAGATGTTGGGGAAGGCTTCTGTCACGGCCGTTTGTACGGCTTCCTCAGCCTCGACCTTGTCGGCATAGACCGTCGAAATCACGCTATGGGGGGCGGCCTCGAGCGTGCCGGGCGCGAAGACGAAGACGAAGTTCATGGCCAATGTTGCCCAGTCGATATGCCGCAGGTTGGCGATCGTCGCGGTGAATTCGCGGCCTAGGACGTTGAGGGTGATCGTGTCTCCTAGGCCGACCCGGATGCCGCGGGCCACGTTAGCGTCAAATGAGATCAGTGGTGGTCCGGAATAGTCCTCGGGCCACCATTCGCCCGCGGCGATCTCTGTGCCCTCGGGTTTAGTGGCGGCGTAAGTGAGGCCTCGGTCTCCGTTGATCGCCCAGGCGACATCCTTGTCCGGTTTCACTTGTTCGACGGGTTTGCCGGCAACCTCGACGATGCGACCGCGAACCATGGGTGTATGCTCAAGTTTGCTGATCCCAGGCATGGAACGAACCAATTTGGTGAACGGGTCGACCTGGTGCGGCTGAATGTCGATGAAGAAGTAGGAAGGCGCCAGCTTGGGCATCTGCTGGGTAATCTGGCGGGCCATGTTGGATTGCACCAGCGCCACAGTCACCAGCACGGTGAGGCCCAGACCGAGGGAAAGCACGATGCTCGGCGTCGGACTGCCTGGGCGATGCAGGTTGGCGACCGCCAGGCGGAGGCCCGGGCGGCTGGGGCTCGGTAGGGCGCGTGCTAGGTGCAACAAGCCCAAGGTTCCGCCGCCGAAGACCAACAGTACTCCCAACGCGCCGCCGATGAACCACGTCGCGAGCCTCGAGTCGCCGGTCGTGAAATAGACCATGGTCGCGAGAACGGCCGCGAATAGGGCCGTGGCTAGCACATATTGTCGCTTGGGTGCGCCTGAGGGGGGGACAATGAGGGCACGAAACAGTTGTGCGGCGCGCACGTCACGTGCCCGTCCGAGCGGCCAGACCGCAAAGGCAAGCGTCGTGAGATAGCCGAAACCGGTGGCGACCAACACCGGCTTCCAGTAGATTCCAAGTGGGATTGTCACCGGGAAGACACCTTCGAGCAGGCGGGCCGTCACGGGTGGGGCCGCCGCTCCCACTGTAACCCCAACCGAAACCCCGATCGTTGCTAGGATCAGCACCTGGACAAGGTATGTCGCAAAGATGAGACGACCGGGCGCGCCGAGGCATTTCAAGGTGGCGATCGTGCCAGTGCGCTGGTCGAGGAAACTCCTGACCGCACTTGCGATCCCGACCCCACCGACCAAAAGGGCGGTCAAGCCGACCAATGTCAGGAATTGGGTCACGCGGTCGATGAAACGATCAAATCCGGGTGCGGCAGTGTCGGTGCTTCGCAGCCGCCAGCCGGCCTTCGGAAACTGGGCTTTGAGATCATTCATCCAAGCCTCGACGTCGGTGCCCTCCGGCAGATCGACCCGATAGTGGAAATTCACGAGACTGCCAGTGGCGATTAGACCCGTGCTCGCCAAGGCCTCGGTCGAGATCAAGACGCGCGGTCCGAACGTGGCGAACCGTATCGTGCGATCTGGCTCTTTCTCGATCACTGCGCGAATCTCGAACGCTTCCGAGCCGATGGACAGTCGGTCGCCGACATCGAGTTGGAGTCGGCCCAGCAAGGCCGGGTCAATCACAACGCCGTGCACACCATCAATCGGCGAAAGAGCGGTGCTTATATCGATAGAGGGCGAAAGCCGGATCGACCCGAACAGTGGATAGGCGGCGTCCACGGCCTTCATCTCGACTAGCGTCCGACGTCCGCCCACGGTAGGGCGCGTCATTGTGCGCATGGTGGCTACCTTGGAAACGCGGCCAGATCGGTCCAGCGCGGCGCGTGCCTCGGGGAAGATCTCCCGGTGGACCAGGCGGACGGACACGTCACCACCAAGAAGCGCGCGTGCATCCCGCTTGATCCCGGCATGCATCGCGTCCGATACCGAACCAACGCCAGTTATTGCCGCTACGCCGAGGGCAAGGCAGGCTAGGAAAACGCGGAACCCGCCGAGGCTGCCGCGTAATTCGCGTCGTGCCAGACGTAGTGCTAGCCGCAGATCCACGCTCACGCCGATTTCTGGCCGGTTGTGGCGCGCGGTGCGTTGTCGGGATCCTCTTGAACCAGTCCGTCGGCGATCCCAACCGTGCGGTCGCAACGTTCGGCCAACGCCTGGTCATGGGTGATTAGAAGCAGTGTCGTGCGATGTTGATCCTGTAACCCGAACAACAGGTCGACCACGCTATCACCGGTAGCTCGATCTAGATTACCGGTTGGCTCGTCCGCCAAGAGTAAGGTCGGTTTGGCGACGAAGGCACGGGCGATCGCAACGCGCTGTTGCTCGCCGCCTGAAAGCTGGTCGGGATAATGCTCGACCCGGTCGGCTAACCCAACGAGGCCCAGACTCTCTCGCGCCATCTCGAAGGCCCGGGTTGCCCCCGCCAGTTCCAACGGTATCGCCACGTTCTCCAGCGCGGTCATGGTCGGGATCAGGCGAAACGCTTGGAACACGATCCCGACATGATCGCGTCGGAATTCCGCCAACTGGTCCTCGTTCATGGTGGAAAGGTCGTGACCAGCGACCAGGACCTGGCCGGAACTCGCGTTCTCGAGCCCGCCTATGATCATCATTAGGGTGGATTTTCCTGCACCCGAAGGACCGACGATTCCCACCGTCTCCCCGACACCGATTCCTAAGCTCACGCCGCGGAGGATGTTGACCTCGCCTGCCCCGCTCCTCAAGTTGAGGTGAACGTCGCGCAGGTCGACGATCGTATCCGGCGTGTGGCCGGGGGAAGCGGAGGTATGGACGGTGCCAAGTGTCATGAGGAACCTTTCGCCGGGCAGTGGTGGGAAGCGGATGTCTCCGCTATATGGGATATCGTGGCGTGGGATCAATCCGCCATGGTATCTCTTGGCTTGTGGGATCATCGTGGCGTCGCTGATTTCGGGCTTCTCCAGCGATGTTGTGGCGCGTCAGATCAAGTTGCTGGCATTGGGTGACAGCCTGACAGCCGGCTATGGTCTTGCGAAGCCAGACGGCTTTACCGAACAGCTCCAACGTGCTTTGCGGGCGGAAGGCGAGGAAATCGTCGTCATAAACGCGGGCGTCTCCGGTGATACCTCTGCGGGTGGGCACGCGCGCCTGGGTTGGGCGCTCGCGGACAAACCCGACGCGGTGATCCTGGAACTTGGCGCGAATGACGGATTGCGCGGAATCGAGCCCGAGGTCACAGGCTCGAACCTGAACGCAATTCTAACAGAACTTGACAGCCACGGCATTCCGGTTCTGCTAGCTGGCATGCTCGCCCCTCCCAATTTGGGCAGGGAATACGGACGTGAGTTCGAGGCTGTGTTCACCCGTCTGTCCAAGGCTCACGAGGTGGTGTTCTACCCATTCTTTCTTGACGGCGTCGTTGGAATGCCGGGCCTCAATCTGGCTGATGGCATGCACCCAAATAAGGAGGGCGTGGCCGTTCTGGTTCAACGAATCTTGCCCAGCGTACGCGAGTTGCTCGAACGAGTTTCGAATTGACGCGACCATGACACACGGTCGCTCCGCGTTACCGGAGGTTCCATGAAAAGGCTGTTTATCGCATTGCGTATTCCAGAGCTGGCAGGCCACAGCCTAGCCTCCCTGCAGGGAGGGCTGCCGGGTGCGCGATGGGTGGATCCGCAGAATTTTCACCTGACGCTTCGGTTTATGGGGACGGTAGAATACGTGGTCGAACAGGATGTTTTGGACGCGATCTCGGGTCTGCGGTTTCCGCGTTTTGACATCTCGCTCGTGGGCCTGGGTCATTTCGGATCCAAGGGCCGAGTCCGGGCAATCTGGGCCGGGGTCGAGGAGTCGGCGGCTCTGGAGAGGTTATGGCGCAAGGTGGAGAAAACGGTCGTGTCGGCGGGCGTCGAACCCGGCGGGCGAAAATTCAAGCCCCATGTCACGCTCGCTCGTTTCAAGTACGCGCCCGCCGCGCAGATTGGTCAGTATCTTGCTATGCATGGACTGTTTCGCTCCGAACCTTTTACGGTCAAGTCGGTAACCTTGTTCGAAAGCAAGCTCGGCCATGGAGGGCCGGCCTATTGCGCGGAACTGGAGGTGCCGCTCGACCGGATAACCGTGGGGGCGGCTGGCGCCAGCTAGCCGAAAGGTGAAAACCGCTTCCCAGTATCGGGCTGGCGTCGGGACGGCGGTGATGTGACCTTACCGGCATTCACCACGTCACCCTTTTCTGCCTGCCCCTGGTTTTAGCGGGTCTCGCGCCACGGTCGGCGTTGGCCGAGATTTGGGTCGATCTTGAATTAGTCTAGGCGGTCGATTTCTCGGCTAGCGTCGACAACTGTGAATTCGAACTCCGGATTCGTGGCATGTCCCACGCATTTCGGGACGCGACCGCGATCGAGACGATCCAGGGTGGGTATTTTCGCCGCATCGCGGTCACGGTGGTGAAGTGGGCGAGCGCCGACTCACAGATTGTTAACATGTCCTGGATTCTGATTGATAGATCCGAGACATCGCATCCGGTGGCCGCGGCCCTGGGGATCATGCGACGTAACATCAAAACTGGCGTCATCTCGATCTCAAGAGCGTTTCTCTTTGCCGCCAATCTATTTCCGAAGAACGGTTTCGCTGTAGGCATCAGGTCATCGACCTATCGCGTGACGGGCGCAACAACCAGGGTCGGGGGGTTCACTTGGCGTGTGACATTCTGTTTGACCCCAGAATCACTATCAATGGCGTCACCATTCTGAGCGGGCATCCGACGTTGAACCTATATTTCGAACAACAGATCATTGGTGGAAGGGCCGTCTTCGTAGAAATTGCGAAGGATTAGCAGGCTTACTCGGAAAGTAGTCTGGGTAAATTGATAAAGGAGTTCACGAACGTGCCGGTCAGCGGTCTTCCTGACCAAGGGATGGGACTGGCCCGTCTATTCCGTGACGCTGCGGTGTTCGCCACAATCAAGAGTCGGGCCGGACAACACAATTTCGAAGCGACGTGACTTCCGGCTGGGACTTTTTTTGATCGGGGGCAATCTTTATCTATCTAATCCCTAGCATTTCCAGCGCTTGGAAGGTGCAACTGCCAAAAAGTGCTGAGTTATATCAACTATTTGGCCTCCTCGAACCCGTTGAGAAAAGCGGTTAGATTATTGCCCAGACTTTTGGAAATGTAGCCACCTTCCTGAACCAGCAGTATAGCGAAGGCCATAGCTCCGATCTTGCGCCCGATACGCCGAAAACCGTCCGTAGTGATCGACAGGAACGCGAGTGGATCGTCCTTCGATGCATCCAAACCCAAAGCAACCACCACCACGTCTGGGCGGTAGGTCACAATACGGGCAATCGCGTAATCCAAAGTCTCCATATAGACGTCATCACCGGTTCGCTCAGCCAACGGTAGATTGAGATTGAAGCCCTCGCCTGCTTCGTATCCAGTCTCGCCGGCGTAACCGGCGAAATAAGGATAATAAGCGGTCGGGTCACCATGTAGAGAAAGCGTAAGAACATCGGCGCGTTGGTAGAATATACCCTGGGTGCCGTTGCCGTGATGGACGTCCACATCAAGGATGGCCACTCGATCGGCTCCCTCGTCTCGGAAGACTTGTGCCGCGATCGCTGAATTGTTTAGGAAACAAAAACCGCCTGCCTGATCGGCGAAGGCATGATGGCCGGGTGGCCGACAGAGTGCGTAGGCGAAGGCGGAAGCGTCTCGGGCTCCGATACTGTCTACCAGTGCCTGTGCTGCGCTGACAGCTACGTCGGCGGATGCCTGGATGCCCTGCCAGCTGCCAGGACCGATTGGACAGGAAGTGTCAGCTTGATAATGTCCGGCTCGCGCCACTGTCGCGATCGGGAAGGCATTCATGTTACGGCCTGGATGCACGTTTGGGATGACCTCGTTGCCCGGATTTGGCATGGCCATCCAGGCGGCGTAGGCAGTCTCGAGAAATTCGAGATAGCCGCTATCATGGACACGGCGGACCGGCTCGAGACCGTGCTGCGTTGCCTCGATTATCCTGTGGCCTGCGTCGCGTGCGGCCGTCGCCAGTATCTCGGCGCGACGGGGCTGCTCGGGGCATTCGACAATTTGTCCTATGGCTACGAATGTCCTCGGGGCATGGTGTCCCGAATAAGATGAATGAAATACTCGCATGACTTGCGATGGCTCTAGAAGGCCGACGGCTTGACGCCGATGAAAAAGGGGTGAGCGACCCAGAGTATGGCCCAGAGCACAAGCCCACCTGCGACTCGTTTCCATCCGATGCCAGACCAATCGAAGGTTGTGCGTTCCTGAACGATGGCAAAGAAGGGTACGACCGACGTAGTCAGCTCGAACGGTGCCCAGTCAGCACCATGCGTTACACGCCGCTTAGTGTCGATCGCTGACATGCCGCCAAAACACAGGACCGCGATGCCGCCGAATAATAGCACCCCCGCGGCGTCGCCATTGGCGGCCATGTGGGCAAGCGCCCAGAGCCCTACCGCCCAAAGTCCGGGGTGCCGCGTCACGGTTAGGATGCCGCTTGCGGGACGCGGGTTATCCGCTAATCCCTCGTCCTGACCAGTGGCTGTAGGGTTCGTCACCGTGCTGCCCGCCACTAGAAGGATAGCGGAAACGGGGACGACGAGGTTTGGGATCCAATTGCTCCAGTCTGGCGGTCGCCAGATCTCGACATGAGGTGCCGCCGTATAAGCTGCTAGGACCCAGAATAAAGCCGCGGCTGCAACTAAAGTGAAAATGGTTTTGAAGCCATTTTCGCCAAATCGATCCACGACCAGTGCACGTATGTTTGGGTGGCCGAGAACGAAATGGCTGCCCACGAAAGTGATCACCGCTAGAAACATGCCCTCGATCCCGCTGATCATCTTTCCTTCCTTTAGCCTTTGGGCAGTATAGGACCGGTGCAATTTCCCACGGTTAGACCGGTGATGCTAACTTCACGATCATCCTGAATTCACTAGTGGGCAGCGCAGATCAGGAAAAAATGAATTCAATTAACGGATATTGCACACGTGGCCGACGCAGGTCCAACCCTGATCCAGCAGCAGCGTGACGTCGCGGCGGTTGCGGGCCGAATGCATGATGACGGCAGGTTTATTGTGTTGTCTAAGAGCGGGTCGGTATAAATTTCTCCAGGAATTGCGTGATCCTGTCCACACAATCGATTGGGATTGCACGAACGCGTCGACCTGGGCACTAGCCGCCAGTGACGCTCATGTGGCGGGCAACTGCGGGGGCAGTGTTGCGTCTGTCGATGACAAAGTCATGACCCTTTGGTTTGCGATCAATCGCTTCATGGATAGCTTCGATTAATGCGTCGTTGGCCTCGGAGCGACGCAGCGGTTCACGGAGGTCGGCGGCGTCTTCTTGCCCAAGGCACATGTAAAGTGTGCCGGTACAGGTCAGTCGGACCCTGTTGCAGCTCTCGCAGAAGTTATGGGTTAGTGGTGTGATGAAGCCTAGCCTGCCGCCCGTTTCCTTCACGTCAACGTAACGTGCTGGCCCCCCGGTTCGAAATGTATTTTCGGTGAGCGTGAACCGCTCAGAAAGTTTCGAACGAACCATCGAGAGCGGCATATACTGGCTAAGTCTTGACTCTTCTCCCATGTCGCCCATCGGCATTACCTCGATGACAGTCATGTCGTAACCCTTGTCGCCAGCCCATTGCAACATGTCACCGAGTTCTTCGTCGTTCACACCACGCAGTGCCACGGCATTGATCTTGATTTGAAGCCCGGCTGCGTCTGCCGCGGCTAATCCTTCGAGAACTTGGTCTAAACGGCCCCAGCGTGTGATATGGCTGAACTTTTCGGGGTTTAGAGTATCGATCGACACGTTGATTCGCTTGATCCCACAATCTGCCAATTCCATTGCGAAGCGGGTAAGCTGGCTGCCGTTCGTCGTCAGTGTCAGCTCATCCAGCCCACGCCCGAGGCGACTTGAGAGCCTCCGTACAAGCGTTATGATATTCTTGCGCACTAGTGGCTCACCGCCGGTAAGCCGGAGTTTACGGACGCCGAGGTCGATGAAGACACTGCAGAGCCGCTCCAATTCCTCGAGGCTCAAGACGTCCTTTTTTGGGAGAAAAGTCATGTTTTCGGACATGCAATAAACGCATCGGAAATCGCACCGGTCGGTCACTGACACACGGAGATAGCTTATATGGCGTCCGAACGGGTCGAGCATTGTCATCCTGCGGTATAGCGTTGTGCACATGGGAATATAGCGCTTTTTATAGCGGTGATTCTTTAAAACTGCAACGGGCGGGGGAATTAGCCGAGCCGGTCTCGTAACTTATAGTATGCCATCGCGAGAATTAGCGCCGGAGTGCGAAATGGGCCGCCTGGGAACTGACGGTGATTTATGCCGGAAAATAAGTCGAACCGACCGGCGTCACCGGCTAGCGTTTCGGCGATCAGTTTCCCGGCGAGCCCAGTCAAAGCTACGCCATGACCTGAGAAACCCTGGGCATGGTAAATCGTGGGTCCGACGCGACCGAAATCCGGTATACGATTGACGGTGATACCGATATAGCCACTCCAGATGTATTCTAGGGGGAGGTGCGCGAGATAGGGGAAGACCTGGGTGATTCGCCTCGCGAGCAGCCGGCGCAAATTGGCAGGCTCCCCCGAACTGTATTTCGCACCGGTGCCAAACACCAAGCGTCTGTCGGCAGATATTCGGAAATAGTCGAGCGCGGTGTTGCAGTCCGCCACGGCGGCGTTGGTGGGTAGGGCTCGGCGCGCCAGTTCGATGGCAAGCTGGGCGGTGGCGCTGACGAAGCTGGTGACCCGGGCGATCCTGCGGGCCAGAATTGGAACCAGGCTGCCTAGATAGGCATTGCCTGCCAGCACTAGGAAACGGGATCGTACCAAGCCCTTGGATGTATGAACGACCGGTCGATCCCCTTCCTGGATCTGAATGACGGGACTGTTTTCGAAAACGAGCACGCCCGCCCCTTCCGCTGCTCGGCGAAGTCCAAAAAGGTAGTTCAGAGGATGTAGATGACCGCCCCCCGGATCTGAAAGGCCTCCGACATAAGCCTCGGTGCCAACGTAAGCGGAGACTTCGTCGCGGGCGACCGGAACCGTCATGTCATATCCGTAGAGTTTGCTCCAATCTTCAGCGATTTCATAAAGGTTGTTCAGTTGGCGCTGGTTTGTCGCGGCGAAGAAGTAGCCGTGGCGACGATCACAACAAATGGCGTGTTGTTCGATCCTCCGATCCACGTCATTGATGGCCTCCCGGCCCAACTTCCATAATATTTTCGAAGCCTCCGTGCCGACTACCTCACGAATTCGCGCCATGTCGCAGCTATAGCCACTCACGATCTGTCCGCCATTGCGTCCGGACGCGCCGTGACCGACCCGTTCAGCCTCGAGGACTATGACGGAGAACCCCCTCTCTGCCAGGTTTAGTGCCGCGGAAATGCCTGTTAGTCCGCCGCCGACGACACATACATCTGTGACGCATTCCCCCTGGAGCCGTTTTGATGTCGTGGCCGAGTGGGCTGTCGCGTGGTAGTAGGTTTCCGTTACGCTAGGGGCTTTCAACATGGTCAAATCGTTGCCAGCTAACATTCTTAACCTCAAGGTGACCCTGGTTTCGAAGGCTCTGCGATATGCGCCTTGTTACCCGCCATCATTTTCATTTAGCTGTTTCTGGTGGTTCTCTCACCTATAGCGCAAGAAATTTAATGTGGGGCTTGATGCTTATGACCGTGGCGACTTTGCCCCTGTGTTGCAACAATGGAAGCCCCCGTTGAGATCAAACCCGTTCTCGTGTGCGTTAACAGACTGGCATTCCTTCGGACAATATAATCGCTTAAATGTGCTTCAAACTCACAGCGGACTAAGGCGAATAGCTCCCTTAAAAGGCTGGCGATCGTTGGCAGGGGATTAGTGCTTTGGGCCTTTTAAGACGTTCAACGCCTCGCTGGCGAAGATTTGGCCTGGAAGCACGAGAATAGGGGAGTTGGTCTGGGCCGTGGAAGTAAGTGGAATGACATCTAAATATCGACATTTCGAAATGTTGACAGGAATTGGTACTCTTGTGGTCCCGAGGATTAGGGAGACAGGGACGAGGTTTTACAGATCTCGGGGACGGGCGTTGTATAGTGGCTGTTCCAGCAACGCACGTCCCACTTGCAGCTTGAGGGGTTTAATCGCCAAGCCGTGTCCTCGATTTGATCAGGTGGGGCCTTGGGATCTCAAGGGTAAGTCATTCCCAGCTGAAGCCAGGCGTGCGCAAATAAAAGTGTAGTCCTTCGTCCTGCACCACGAAGCTGCGCATCCGCCGATTGCCACGGTTGTGGTGGGAATGCAGTTCGGCCGCTGGCGTGATCTGGGCAGCACCGGTAGTCCAGGACACTTTCTGTTCCCCGATCATCGAGTGGATCCCTTCACCCTCTATGGCCAGCGTGATGGCTGCTCCATTGTGCCGGTGCGGGCGCTGATTTCCACCGGATTCTAATGTATTTATAGCAGTATTGATCATCGGGATCGTGTTGCAGCTGGGTGCTGTCGCTGGAGTCGAAAATTGAATTGCGACGCCTGAAGCCTGATCAGTCTTGGGTCGCTTATAGATTTTCTGCAGGTGCTTCTCGATCTCAGCGTGCGGCCAGTGTACGGCCTCACTGCGCGATTCCCCGGGTGCTGGCGCGCGCAGATTCTCGAAGGCGAGCAATGGCTCGTTGGTGACGACGAACAGGATTGCAGTATGGGCCGCCGCGTGATGTGTTTCGTTGCCGCCGGGGAGACAGAATACGTCGCCAACATCCCAAGCGACTGTGTCGGCGCCATTCGTGCTGTTGCCTGAGCCCTCTAGGACATAATAGATTTCGCCTGAGGCGTTGAAAGCATGGGAAAGGCTTCCGCCAGAACAAATCTTGACATAGCGGGCGAGGATCGCAGGAGTGGTAGCTGGGTACGGGGTGCCAAGCGCGGCCGAGACATCGAGCTCGATTAGGCCGTTGGGGCCATTCGTGTCATAGGCGCGGTCCCTCTCGTCGATGAATTGGTGTCGTGGCACTGCTGGCCAGGACCAGTCGAAGAAGTTCTCTGGGGTGTTGTAGATCGCGCGTTCTGTTTGCGCGTTGTGCATGGTTCTCTCAGTTTGAGTCTCGATTGCCACAGCCAACCTCCCATTGTTCTGTATTCGCTATATACTACAGCCAGGATTGGTTCCATGCCATCCGGAACATGGTTAATTTTCAATGAAAGTCCCGGCTTGCGATCCGAAGATCAGAGCGCATCTCGCGCGGGTGCACGCGGAGCGGCTGGGTCTGAGGCAGGGGTTTTGCCTGGGTTGCTGGATGGGTTGGAGCGGTTGGTCCGGTCTCGACTAGAGCGCGGGCCTTGGCGAGTGGGTTAGTCTTGAGATGCCCGTTAGCGTCGGCCGCCTCACGGAGCGGACTGGTCAATTCGTCGGCATTTGCCACTGCACCCTTGGAGCTTGTTTCATCGAGGCGTCCATCAGTTAGCCAGGCGAGCCGATACGTTAAGTCCTCCAAACTCTCGACCATCACGTGAATGACCTGGCCCTCACGCTGTACCCGACCGGTGACGCAGAGTAACTTAGCGTTCATTACTGTATGCCGATAGCGCTCGAATTGGTTCGGCCAGACTACTAGGTTAGCCATGCCGGTCTCATCCTCCAAGGTGATAAAGATCACTCCTTTAGCCGTACTGGGGCGTTGACGCACCAGTACCAGACCGGCAAGTGTGACTCGGTGGTGGTCGTGCATTGTGGCTAGCACTTGACAGGGTTGATGGTGGTCGGCGGCGAGTCCTCTGCGCAACAGGGCGACAGGGTGTGCCTTCAAGGACAGGCGGAGTGCGCCGTAATCTTCGACCACTTCTTCGCTGAGGGAAGCAGTCGGAAGCGTTACCTGAGGTTCGTCCTGACATGCCTCGGCGACTCGAAATAGCGGCAAGTCCGCATCTGAGAGACGCACGGAATCTATCCCTGCTGAGGTGAGCCCGCGTACTACCCAGGAGGCCTCGCGCCGCGAAAGGCCCATGGAAGCGAAAGCGTCGCCGCGCGCCAACGCTTCCAGCGTGGTTGATTCGACGCCGGCTCGACGCATTACTGCACGTGGGCTTGCATAGCCCCCAGCCCGATTTTTTGAGATGCGGCGCGCCTCCTCTTTCCTCAAGCCCTTGATCAGACGGAGGCCGAGTCGTAGCGCCAGGCCTGTTTCCCCGGGAGTGTCCAGGCGTTCAAGATCGCAGTCCCAGCCAATTAGATTCACGTCCGGTGGCAGCACGGTGACCCCGTGCTCGCGAGCGTCGCGTACAATCTGGGCTGGCGCGTAGAACCCCATGGGTTGAGAGTTGAGGAGTGCGGCGGCGAAGGCGGCCGGCTTGTGGCACTTCATCCAGCTCGAGATGTAGACCAGCAGGGCGAAACTGGCCGCATGGCTCTCTGGAAATCCGTAATTGCCGAAACCTTCAATCTGCTTAAAACAGCGCTTGGCGAAATCACGCTCGTAACCACGTTCGATCATGCCTTCGATCATCTTGGTCTCGAACAGGTCAATCTTTCCAGTCTTTCTAAACGTTGCCATGGCGCGGCGTAGTTGATCGGCTTCCGATGGGGTAAAGCCGGCGGCCACGATGGCGATTTTCATCGCCTGTTCCTGGAAAAGTGGCACGCCGAGTGTTTTACCCAGCACGTCGCGTAGTTCGTCGGATGGAAATTCCACTGCTTCGTCGCCATTGCGGCGCCTGAGATAGGGGTGGACCATGTCACCTTGAATCGGACCGGGGCGTACGATCGCCACCTCGATTACCAAGTCATAGAAGTTGCGTGGTCGAAGCCGGGGAAGCATGGTCATTTGGGCGCGACTCTCGATCTGAAAGACGCCGAGTGAGTCACCCTTACACAGCATGTCGTAGACGATGGGGTCCTCGGCCGGAACGGTAGCGAGGTCGAGGTCGAGGTCATGGTGGCGGCGGATTAATTCGAACCCCTTGCGCACGCAGGTCAGCATGCCCAGTGCAAGCACATCGACCTTGAGGATCCCAAGTGCATCCAGGTCGTCCTTGTCCCACTCGATCACCGTACGATTCTTCATCGCCGCATTTTCGATCGGCACCAGCTCGTCGAGCCTGCCTCGTGTGATGACGGAACCGCCGACATGCTGGGAGAGGTGGCGGGGAAAACCGATCAGCTGGCGCGTCAGATCGAGTGTGAGGCGCAAGGCGTGGTCGGTGGGGTCAAGGCCGATCTGACACACCTGATTGTTGGTTATCTCGCTATTATGCCAACCCCAGACTTGGCCAGCCAACGTGCCAACCACATCCTTCGACAGGCCCATCGCCATGCCTACCTCGCGCACCGCGCTACGTGGACGATATTTAATTACCGTGGCGGCGAGCCCCGCACGCTCGCGTCCATAGGTCTGGTAGATGTGCTGGATCACTTCTTCGCGACGCTCGTGCTCGAAGTCAACGTCGATATCCGGTGGCTCCCCGCGTTCCTCACTGATGAAACGTTCGAACAGGAGGTCAGAGCAACTGGGGTCGACGGCGGTGATTCTGAGACAGTAGCAAACGGCTGAATTCGCAGCCGAGCCGCGACCCTGACAAAGAATGCCGTGCGAGCGGGCGAAGCAGACCATGTCGTGGACGGTGAGGAAATAGGGCGCATAGTCGAGCCGGGCAATAAGGGTAAGCTCGTGCTTGAGCTGAGCGCACACCTTTTCCGGAATCCCGCTGGGATAACGCTCACGCGCGCCGTGCCAGGTGTGATATTCTAGTTCTTCCTGCATCGTGCGATCTGATGGCGTCAGCACATCGGGATACTCGTAGCGCAGGTCGTCAAGTGAGAACCGGCAACGTTCTGCTATCTCCGCTGTGCGGGCGACGGCGACTCTGTGGTTGCGGAACAGCCGCACCATCTCGTCCGGCGGTTTTAAGTAACGTTCGGCGTTGGCGCCGAGCCGGAAGCCTGCCTGGTGGATTGTGCAATGCTCGCGGATACAGGTCAGTACATCCTGCAGCGGACGGCGTTCAGGGACGTGGTAGAGCACATCGTTAGTGGCCACCAGTAGCGAGCCGGTTTGTCGGGCTAGGCCGTCGAGCGCGGTTAGACGGGCTGTGTCATCACCCCGGTATAGCAGCGAACCCGCGAGGTGGACCGCCCCGGGAAACGCGCCCGCCCATTCTGCTAGCTCGGAGGCGAAGTCATGCATTCCTCGACAAGCCCAGGATGAGGAACGGCTTTTTGTCTCTAATACTAAAGAATCGTCCTCATCCTGGGCTTGTCGAGGAATGTAATCTGACGGTGGCAGAACGATCAGGATCTGACCTTCGCCATGGGCCATGGCGTCTGCGCGGTTTAGCCGGCATTCGCCTTTTTGGGCTCGGCGCTTGCCTAGTGTTAGTAGCTGTGTGAGTCGGCCATAGGCCGCTCGATCGGTCGGTAGGCATAATAGGCTGGCGCCATCCTCGAGGTCGAGCCGGGCTCCGGGAATCACCTGGATATGGGATTCCCTAGCGGCGAGATGGGCGCGCACCACGCCGGCCAATGTGTTACGGTCGGTGATCGAGATCGCCCGGTGGCCGAGGATGGCGGCCGTCTCGATCAGTTCTTCGGGATGTGCACCGCCGTGCAGGAAGCTGAAATTGGTCGTGACTTGAAGCTCTACATAATTGGACATCGCGGATTTCCAGACCTGTCTGCTACACGAATAAGCCGTGCAGGTACCAGACTGGTATCTCACCGCGTTCAGTTAGGCCTTCGCGGAACAGCCAGTAGCGCCGCCCGTTCTGGTCTTCGACCCGGAAATAGTCGCGGGTCGCATGCCGTGTCCCGGCCCGCCACCATTCTGGCGCAAGACGTTCGGGGCCAGTAGCTCGACCAATCCGATGATTGCCCCCGCGCCAGCGGAACCGGATAGGCGGATGGTCCGGTAACAGTGCTACTGTCTCAACCGGCTCTGGGTGACGCAGCAGGCGCAGGGGACGTGGCGCTACCGAGCTTACGGCCTCGTCAGACCAGTCAGCGTATCCATGTTCGATAATAGACACCAGCTTTTCGGCCCGTTCTGGGGTGTGGCTCTTACAAGGAATAGGTCGGGTGACGGCATGGGTCCCCAGCCGATTAGCCAGCCGATCGGCGAGATTCGTCACTGCCATCGCGTCCGTTGTTGTTCCATCCGCGGTTCCGTGTTGAGCCAGGGGGATCTGATAGGCAGGAGAGGCATCCAGCGTCAGAGCGTCCAAGGTAACCAGGTCGATGCCGAAGCCGGCGTCGAGCTTGTTGAAATGCTCGGCGAACAGTCGGAACAGCGCATCGGGATCGCGATTGGCACGGGCCGTCGCAATGGTGAGAGATCGCACCGTACCGTCGACCCTGTGGAAAAAGAGACGGAGACGGCGTGCGCCACAATGCTCGCGTTCTAGGCGCTCAGTGAGGTGGGACAAGAGCCGCTGTGTGGCCCGGGCGATGTCTTCGGTTGCTGCGATTGGCTCCGGAAAAGCAATGCGCACGCGGTGTGGCCAGACTGGTGCCTGTGGCGAGATTGGTTCTGTCACACAACCCAGCGCTTGATCGAGCCGACGCCCTACCTGGATACCGAATCGTGTGGTAAGTGGGGCGCGGTTGATCTTGAAAAGGGCGCCGATGCGGCGTAATCCGAGCCGATTCAGGTCTTCGGTCACCGCCGCTGGTAGGCGCAGTGCAGCGATCGGCAGGGAAGCGATGCTCTGCCTCTGGGTGCCGGGCGGAATTACCGTTACCGCCTCCTTGCCGTGGCGGGCTATCGCCCAAGCAGATCCAGGGGTATCGGTGAGAGCCATGCGTGCGGTCCAGCCGAGTCCGGCCAGCCGGGTTGCTAGATCCTTCAGCATTTCTACCTCGCCACCGAATAGATGCGAGCAGCCTGTGACGTCGAGCCAAAGCCCGCCGTCACCCGATGTACCGGCGGTTGCGATGCTAGCGGGGTCGAGAGCCACCAGGGGTGTGTAACGGGTGCACCACGTCGCCAGCGCGTCCAGGGCGTTGCGGTCGGCTGCTGGATCGAGCTGTGCTACCAGCAGTTCTGGCTCCAAGGCCAGCGCATCGCTTAATGTCCGGCCGATGGCGATGTCGGCTGCGGTTGCACCTGGACAAGCCGCGGCAACGATGCGCCGACCCCGGTCGTTCCGTGTCAGGACGACCGGCCTCTCCTCCACCTTCAATCCCGCTTGTGTACAGAACTGTTCGATCGATAGGAACGGTAGCCAAAGGCTCAGTATTCGGCGGGGCCTGGATAAATGTTCTTGTTTTGTTCTCACAAAAACAAAATACCAATATTCATCATGAATGCAAGTGTAAGTTGCTGATGATAAGTACTCTGCAATATCAAATTTTTAAGCGTGGGGTTTCCTTTCGAAAGGGCGGTCTTGTCGTAGAGAGGTGACCTTTAATTCTTTAATGCCGCCACAATTCTGTCGGTGAACCCCTTGAACGCGTTAGGTTCGATCCAGCGAACCACGGCGACGAGATCCAATTCCGGTTCGATCCAAATAATATTGGACCCGAAGCCGACGGCGTAGAGCCCGCTACGCTTTGCCGCCGGGACCCTGGTTCCAGAACGGTTGAGCCACCAGAGCAATCCGTAATCCTGATTGAGTGGGCAGGGCTCGACCGCTTGATGAAAATAGTTCTCAGACAGTAGCCGCTGGCCTTCCCAGACCCCAACGCGCTGCATCAGAAGACCGATTCGGGCCTGATCGCTCGAGCTCATGAACACTCCGCCGCCCCAATGCGAACCCCCGGAAACCGACTGAACACGCCGGCCACCGACCTCGATCCAGGAATTGTTGTAGCCGTGCCATTCCCAGTTAGAGGAAGCGCCGATCGGCACCATGATCCGTTCTCGGAATAGTTCAGGCAGGGGTCGCCCGGCGACCCGGAGTAGGGCTAGTGAAAGCCGGTTGACCCGTACGTCGTTGTATTCCCAAAAGCCGCCCGGGGCGGAGAGGTCGCGCATCTGGCCCTTAGTGATGTTCTCGGCCGGCGTCAATGAAAGATCACGGTTACGGTCGACCGTGTCGGGCTTACTCCAGAGCTCGCCCTGCCACTCGCTAGTTTGCTGTAGAAGCTGCCGCCAGGTTATCGCGTCGTTGTGTGGTGGCTCGAACCCTCCGTCGTCGACAAGATCGCGGACCCGAGAATCAAAATCCGGGATCAGGTGATCGTCCTGAAGTAATCCCGCACAGATTGATAACATGCTCTTGGCTACTGAAAAAGTAATGTCGGCCCGCTTTGTGTCACCCCAAGATGCGGCGACCCGGCCGCCCCGTAAGATTAGCCCGTGTGGGTCCGCACGGGATCTCGTCGGCCCTAGGATGTCACCTAGCGGTGGCGGTTCAGCGAAGGCTCGTTGTTCGACCAATGCCTTTTGCACGTCACGGTCCATTACCGATTCGTTCTCCAAAACGAAGGCAACGGCCGCCTCGAGCTTGGTTGGATCGAATCCCGCTCGGGCCGGGTCTACGATCTCCCAATCGCCCGTTTTGGGGGGGAAATACAATGTACACATGCGGGGGTCTCCGCTTGGGGTTCGGCGTTTGAATGTTGATGCATTTTAGCATCGGCAAACTCAAGTAGATTAACGTTCTGTCGGGAAGGGGGGTGTCTGAAGGGACCGAGAATCACCAATTTGACACTGGCGCGGCAGATTTTATGCACGGGTGGGCCGGCAACGGATAGATGTTGTCCCGCTACGCTGCTATCCTCAGAGCCATGTCTGTTGACACAAAATCGCGCCCGCTCCTGCCGAGGTGCGCCACATGGTAACGGTTGACGTTGTCCGGGTGTTGGATCAGTTAGGCATAGCGCCCGCCACGATCGACTAGAGGGTAACCGGATCGTCTGCTCCACTCTGGCGCGACCGGCCGGAGCGAACGAGGGTCAAGATCTAGAAGTCTGGCGAGCTTGGTGTTCGGTTACTTTGGACGGGAAACCGACGGGGTGCGGTCACTTATTGCCCGAGGAAAATCCAACGGAGACATTGGCGGCATTGCGTCTCTTCCTGGCCGCTTAAGTGGAAGACGACGTTGACCAAGACGAAGGTATAGGAATACGTCTGGTTGCATTGAGCATGACAAAATGGATTAGGGGAAACACGGCTGCCTGGGTCAGGATCTCAAGTTGGTAACCTGCGGGACGGTGGCATATCGAACTCACCCGAATACAAGTTTGGTGCTCTGGACGTTGGGTGCGTTTGGCCCCCTCCGCCGAGGTCAAGGTAACGCGCGGTATTGTGACGGGGCAAAGCAGAACGGCTCTTGTGCCAAAATAGCATGGCGTGACTTTTCTATTAGTGGTCGGCTCTAGCATGCCTTGTCTGTTTCAATCGACGAACTATCGCAACTCTTTCTAATGCAACTGGATCTTGCAGTCGTAGCTAGGGATCAACTCGAACGGGCGCCGCCGCTTGGTGGGAAAGAACGGATCCTTTAACGGGTCGCGGCGCGATGCATATTCCGCTTTGTCGGTATCGCTTTTGGCCTAGCAGTAAGAGGCAAAACCCTATTCCCCCTTTGTGGTAACCCGAGTGGGTCCAGGTCCCCTACAGCCAATTTCAAGTTTTAGATGCGCACCCTCTCCGTATTGACCTGATTGACAATCCCTAGAGTATACCATCGCCAGAACATTCGAACCCTGGAGCACGACGATGACCCTAGATGACTCCGCTCGCGACAAGATGACCAAGGCGCGCTACGCCGGACTTCCAACTTTTATGCGCGCACCCTATGTCGAAAGTCTAGACGGCCTCGACATCGCTTTGATAGGCGTACCCTTCGACGGCGGGTTGACCAATCGCCCGGGCGCGAGACATGGGCCGCGTGAGGTACGAAATCTATCCTCGATGATGCGGCTCGCTAACTCTTCGAACAGAATAGAGCCATATGAACTTGTAAGAATCGCCGACGTGGGCGACGCTTATGTCGAGAAGCCTTATCATCTCGAGCCTGCACATGACGAGATTCAACGCGCTTTCGAGCCAATCAAGGATGCTGGGGTTACGCCGTTGGCGGTCGGAGGTGATCATTCTATTTCGCTCCCCATTCTACGTGTCATGGGCCGTATCGAGCCGGTGGGGCTGATACATATTGACGCCCACTGTGATACTGGGGACGAATACTACGGCTCCCGCTTTCACCATGGAGCGCCTTTCTCGCGTGCGGTTGAAGAGGGCGTGCTCGATCCTGAGCGGACGGTTCAGATAGGTATCCGCGGGACCCTAAACGATTTGAACCAGTGGAAGTTCAGCTATGATCATGGCATGCGGGTTATCCGCATGGACGAAGTTCGCCAGATGGGTATTGAATCAGTAATCAAGGAGGCGCGTCGAGTGGTTGGGGATGGGCCCACGTACTTGTCCTTTGACATTGACGCGCTGGATCCGGCCTACGCGCCGGGCACTGGTACGCCGGAAATAGGCGGCTTCACGTCTTACGAGGGCCAGTTGTTGGTGCGCGGCCTCCTGGGCGTGAATTTGATAGGTGCCGATTTGGTCGAGGTCTCGCCGCCTTTCGACCACGCTCACCTCACTTCACTCGCGGGGGCATCGTTGATGTTTGAGATTCTCTGTATCCTCGCCGACGCGGTCTCACGCCGTTAAGCGATCCCACTTCTTCAACCCGGTTATACGCCTGCATTGAATGATATATGCGGAAGTATCGTCGCCTCGGTTTTCATTATCTCAGATTAGAATGGATACCCCTATAGCGCTCCTGGAAACTAGGTTGAGTTGCCGTTCTGGTTCTGACCTGTGACAACTAGACCTATAAAAAGAGAATTTTGTCCTAGTCTTTGTCTGCATAAGACACGTTCGTAAAAGAAAGGCGAACTGTACCTTTGAACGGACCCTGAACGCGTTCCTGACGGTTCAGATGGATAGCGTCCAGTGTCCATAGTGCTCCTTGGGATTAAGCCGCAACCATGGTGGCGATGAGGACTGCCGCTTGTCTGAAGTGAATCCTACGGATCAACTATTTTTGAGACAATCGAGATACTGCGAAAAAATTGCACATTATGGCGCTGAAATACGCATGCAAACGTCTTTATTTGGCCAATGCGGAATAATCAGATCTGATTTAGGCCCGGGGACAAGCGCTAACCCGTTACGTTGCGTTATTAAGTTGAATATGGCGATATTTTTGTCCGCGATGTGTTGGGAAGGGGATCGTCTGGTAGTGCTGACACATCTGAGCGTGGGGGGGGGACAGCTGTATTAGCCTCTTCCTTTAGCTGGCCCCGTGCGTGTAGACCGGAGGAGTGGTGGATTGTCCCAACCATGCGAGTTTACCGCTAAAGACTGTTTTCAATAATTATTTTCATTATCCGTCCGGTGGGCACTATCTAACTCGTTAACTGGGCCAGTCGGGCCGACTTTCGGTGAGCGCTATGATGGTCCGGCTCGGGGAGCCTCAGGGAATCACTCGCCTGCCTTAATTCGCTCGAACAACGGTACAGTGTGCGCTTAACAACACACGAATCTCTCGGCTTTCTGGGAGCTCTACATTATCGATGGTGTAAGCGATATTCACATAGCTGACATCGTCGAGTCACAGTTAGGTGGAACCGTAATTAAAGGCCTGAAGTTCACGATTAGTTGGGGTCGGTTGATGGGGCTTGGGCCTGGTTGTCACGGCAAGCCCCCCACAATCACATTGTTGATCTTTAGGGTTGTCTCTAGGCTGCTAGGGGTAGAGAAAGCCGATCCGCAGTTGGGTGCTTCGATGCTGAAAATACCCGTGCGGTCGAGATTGTTACCCGTCAAGCGCCATGGCTTCGAGCAAAGGGCTCGTGGGTAAGATATCAAGGCCCAATAAATGGCTAAATCCGCGATCGTCCAAAACGCAATGCCTATGTAGGTGGCAATTTCGCGCGGTATTGTCAGAATAGCTTGTATTTTTTGGGTTTGCCCCCGCGTTTCCACCTCGACGAAGTGTAATCAAATGCCCTCGGTTTTGGCCAATTGTCCACTTGTGAGCCAATTGTGGAGAAAATTCACATTTCCAATTGATATTAGTAATTCATGATAAGGTTACAAATGGATATATTTTTTGCTTTTAACATTTTTTATGTCAATATATCGGCGGAATGTATTTGAAATAGCGTTCGTGCACGAAGGATGTTATCCACAATTGAATATGCTTTTTCTATCTGGACTTGAATAGTCAGACGCGGATTAACTTGTTGTCCCAAGAGTTTCAAATAACAAGGAGATTTGGAATGAACGAGGCAGAAACTCTGGTTGACGCGAGTGGGCTGAGGTGCCCGCTTCCAGTTCTCAAGACCAGAAAAGCGATCAAGGGTCTGCGTGCTGGAGACAAGATCCGAGTGATCTCTACAGACCCAGCTTCGCCGCTCGATTTTAAGCACTTCTGCAACACGGGTGGTCATGAGCTCGAAGCTATCGAGAAGGACGACAATCAAATCATATTGCTGATTCGGAAAGGCCGTGATTGACAGACTTACCGCCTGGTTAAGCAGTCCATCAGCCAAATTCCATACTTTCTCGATGGATCCACAACCAAGAGAAAATCCTGACATCAGAATATCCGAGCAACGCCGCTCCGAATATCAGCTCCTACGTCTCTTTATCCGAATGAAATGACGTGAACCTTTGTGCCTTCCACGACCATCGACACAATGCGTAGAACCACCACGTGCTTTTTGACCGATGCCTTAGCTCCCATGTTAAGCATGACGTTGCTCAACAGTTGATAATTGCCGTGATCATCTATTCACCAGCGAAATGAGTAGGCGGTGCGGGGGGTTGAATGAGGCATAAGAGTATTGACGGGAGTGGCACATGAACACGGTGAAAACGAGGGTCGAAGTGAATGGGCGTGGCTACGCTTGGCCAGAACAGCCACTGGTCGTTGTTTGCATCGACGGTTCGGAACCTGATTACATCGAACGGGCGGTGGCTGATGGTGTGATGCCGTTCACCGAGGAAATGTTGGAGCGTGGCACAAACCTTGATGCTGATAGTGTAATGCCGAGCTTCACCAACCCAAACAACATATCGATTGCGACTGGCCAGCCGCCGTCAGTGCACGGGATCTGCGGCAACTTCTTTTATGATCCCACCGCCAAGGCCGAAGTTATGATGAATGATCCAAATCTGTTGCGGGCGCCGACTATTTTTGCTGCTTTCGAGGAAGCGGGAGCTCAGATTGTGGTCATCACAGCAAAGGACAAGCTGCGCCGCCTTTTGGGCCACGGGTTGTCCTATGGCGAGGGTGGATCGATCTGTTTCTCTGCCGAGAAGGCGGACGAGGTAACTCTCGCAGAGCACGGGATCGACGACACATTGTCGATGACCGGTTTGCCGGTTCCTTCGGTCTACAGCGCAGACCTTTCAGAGTTCGTCTTGTCGGCTGGCGTTAAGCTGATGGAGCGGACGCACCCCGACCTGATGTATCTCTCGACCACCGACTACATCCAGCACAAGTTCGCTCCCGGGACCAAGGGTGCGAATGGTTTCTACGCCATGATGGACAGATATTGGCAACAACTGGAAACCTTGGGGGCGGTTCTGGTGCTGACAGCGGACCATGGGATGTCGGCTAAACATGACGTGGCGGGAGAGCCGGATGTAATCTATTTACAGGATGTGTTCGACAGTATGCTGGGCGAGGGCGCGGCGCAGATCATTCTGCCAATAACCGACCCTTATATCGCGCACCATGGTTCGCTTGGCTCTTATGCCACTGGCTACCTGACTGACGGCGCGGATGTCGCTGGGATCATCTCCAAACTGCGAGCGCTCAGCGGGATCGAGATGGTATTGACGCGATCGGAGGCTTGCGAGCGTTTTGAACTTCCCGAAGATCGGGTGGGCGACTTAGTGATCATAGCAGGGGGGTCAAAGGTGCTCGGTACCAGTGCAGCCCGCCACGATCTAACGGGCCTTGACGTTCCGCTTCGCTCTCATGGCGGCCTGACCGAGCAGGTGGTACCATTGATTTGCAGCGTGCCGCTTACGGACATTCCGATAGGCCGCAGACTACGTAACTTCGATGCTTTCCATGTTGGCTTAAATCTGGCCCGGTTGCCTGCTGGGACAGGAAAGGGCCCGTAAGGAGGCCTGGAGCACATGCATTTTCTATATCCGCGACGAGATGGACACTACTTCAATAGCGAGTGTCAATTATGTCTCGGGGGTCCTTAGGAACGTGGCTCAGGAATTCTCATGTGATCTAACCTCCAAGAACAGTTAGACGGACATCCCATGGATTAGCAGATTTTTGAGTGTGGTCAGAGGGATCATCAGTTTTTTGATTGCTCTATAAAAGGTCACGGGTGGGGGGACGATCATCATGTGCGGCCCGGCTTGGTTGCATTTTGATGATGAGTTTCTCTACCAGCGAGCATCTATTGGATAATCCCCTCAGTTCCGGCTCCGCAGATGATGGCACAGACAGTTGTGTTGGCCTCGGGTTGGACAGCGCCGGTCATTAGTGCAGCGATGGCCGCTGCTCCGCTCAATTCTGTCGCAATTGCAAGTTCATCCCAAAGCCAACGAGCCGCGCGCTCCATATCGGCATCTTCGACTAGCACTATGTCGTCGACATACTTTTGGATCAGATCGAAATTGAGTGGCTCCGAACGCCGGGGTGCAAGTGTGCCAGCACGTGTTTCGATCGTCTCCAAGGTGACAACATCGCCTGCGCGACGGCTTTCAAAATGCGTTGGGGCACCCACCGGTTCGATACCGATCACCTTGACGTTGGGCTTGGCCAGCTTCGCTGCCGTAGCGACGCCAGCGATAAGCCCCCCCCCGCCAACGGCGACAAGAAGCCTGTCGACCTCGGGTGCTTTCTCCAGAATCTCGAGGCTGATGGTTCCTTGACCATGGATTACGTGGGGATCGGCGAAAGGATGAATATAAGTCATTCCCGAGGATTTGGCATAAGCCAGGGCCGCAACGTTCGCTTCGTCCCAAACTTCGCCCTCCCAACGAACGTCGGCACCCCATGAGACAAGCTTTGTGGCTTTCACCTCAGGCGAATTGGCAGGCAGATAGATCACCGCAGGTATACCTTCCTGGGCTGCCGCGTAGGCGACGCCAAGGCCATGATTGCCGCCGGATGCCGTGATGAGCCCGGCGGCCTTCTGTGCCTGTGTAAGCATCGACAATTTATTATTCGCCCCTCGGATCTTGAAGGACCCAGTAGGTTGCAGATTCTCCAGCTTTAACAAGAGCCGCGCATCGGCACAGGGGGAATTTCGAACAGGGGACAAATCCAGCAACGGCGTTTTGCGGATGCGGTTGGCGAGGTGAGTGCGTGCAACTTCAAAGTCGGCGAGTCTGAAGAACGGAAAATCACTCATCCGAGGATGCCGCCGTCGATAACGAAGGGCTGCCCAGTCGTGTAAGCGCTTTCGTTAGAGGCGAGATAGACCGCAATCGCAGCGACTTCCTCGGTTGTTCCTAGACGACCTAGGGGCTGGCGGGCGATGAAGTCTTTGCGCGCCCTAACTGGATCGTCAAAGTTGTTGATCCGATCGTCGAGAGACGGTGACTGGACCGTGCCCGGACAAATGCAGTTGCAGCGGATGCCCTGACGGAGATAGTCAGCTGAGACAGACTTAGTAAGACCAATGACGGCGGCTTTGCTGGCACCGTAGACCGCACGATGGATGATGCCCTTAAGGCTGGAGCATACCGACGACATGTTGATTATCGAACCGCCACCAGCTTGTAACATTGACGGCAAGAAGGCTTGGATCATCCGGTACTGGGCTTTGACGTTAAGGTCGAAGGAAAAATCCCAATCCTTTTCCTCACATTCCAGGATCGTGCCGTGATGAACGAACCCCGCGCAGTTGAATAGCACATCGACGGCTCCAACCTTACTTGCCGCCGTGGAAATGGCGGCACGGTCGAGTACATCGAGCACGTGGGTTTCGATCCCATGAATCGATTCTAGTTCTGCAAGCTTCACCACATTGACATCGGTTGCGATCACTCTGGCACCCTCGTCCGCGAAGGCTTCGGCGGACGCGCGTCCGATACCTTGCGCGGCAGCCGTTATCAATGCTGTCTTGCCTGCCAGTCGATTACCCATGTGTGTATCTCCTCAAAAAAGACAATCCTGTGTAGCGCTGGCTCGGAAGACTGGGCAAGCCCGTTTCGTGGCTGCTTGCCTTGCGCTATAACCGACTAAATTCCCGATGGAGGAAATTATGGCCGAGGCTGGACACAATTCCGGAAACCGACTTACCGTGCGTTTGCACCCCGTCGACAACGTGGTGACCGCACGTGCCGACATGCTCGCCGGTACTAGCGTCGATGAAGAGGGTGCATATACAATTGATCCCATACCATCGGGCCACAAGATCGCGACCCGTCGGATCGCTAAGGGTGAGCCTGTACGGAAGTATGATCAGATTATTGGTTTTGCGACAGAGGACATCGCACCAGGCAATCATGTCCATATCCACAATGTTGAGGTTCGGGATTTCGATCGTGATTATGCGTTCTGTAAGGATGCGCGCGCGACGGAGTTTTTCGCTGAAGAGGATCGTAAAACCTTCGAAGGATATGTGCGCGCTAACGGTCGGTCAGGGACCCGAAACTACATCGGCGTGCTCACTAGTGTAAATTGTTCGGCCACAGCAGCGAAATACATCGCGGCCTCTGTTTCCGATGATCTTTTGGCGCAGTACCCGAACGTCGACGGTGTCGTTGCGCTTTCGCATTCCACCGGTTGTGGCATGGCGGGTGCGGGCGAGGGATACGCTAACCTCCAGCGCGTGCTCTGGGGCTTTGCCCAGCACCCGAATTTCGCCGGGATCGTGATGGTTGGCCTCGGATGTGAAGTGAATCAGATCGACTTCTTGCTTGAGGCCTATGGTCTGGAGCGGGGACCGCGGTTTCAGACAATGACGCTACAGGACAACGGGGGTACGCGAAAGACCGTGGAGCGGGGTCTTGGTATGATATCTGACATGCTGCCCGAGGCCGACACAGCAAGGCGCCAAACGGCACCGGTTTCCGAAATCACCTTGGCATTACAATGTGGTGGTTCGGATGCCTATTCGGGTATGACTGCGAACCCAGCGTTGGGCGCTGCCGCCAATCTACTTGTACGTCATGGTGGCACAGCGGTTTTGGCCGAGACACCAGAGATTTATGGCGCCGAACATTTGCTTACCCGGCGCGCCGTCAGCCAAGAGGTCGGTGAGAAACTGGTTGAGCGGATTAAGTGGTGGGAGAACTACTGTGAGCGTAACGGGGGCGAAATGAACAACAACCCATCCCCAGGCAACAAAGCGGGTGGCCTTACTACGATACTAGAGAAGTCGCTGGGTGCGGCGGCGAAAGGCGGGACGACCAATCTCTGCGGCGTCTATCACTATGGTGAGAGGGTCGATGCCAAAGGGTTCGTATTCATGGACAGCCCTGGCTATGACCCTTGTTCGATCACGGGACAGGTTGCTAGCGGCTCCAACGTGGTGACCTTTACCACAGGGCGCGGTTCCTGCTACGGCTGCAAACCAGCGCCGTCGCTCAAGCTTGCGACTAACACGGCCATGTATCGCCGAATGGAAGAGGACATGGACATTAATTGTGGGGAGGTTTTGGATGAAAATCTCTCGATCGACGCAATGGGTGAACGGATCTTCGATAAGATTTTACGTACGGCGTCGGGTGAGCAGACCAAGAGCGAAGAACTTGGCATCGGCGACAACGAGTTCATTCCTTGGCAGATTGGGGCCACCATGTAGAGCGGACGAGGGTACGTTTCTTGCGCACCTTTGCGGGCAGCTACCTCGGCCGGCTACGACAGGTGGTTGGAAATCGGCTGATACTAATGCCGGGTGCAGGGTGTGTTCTCGAACGTGACGACGGCACTGTTTTGTTCCAAAAACGTGTTGATAACGGGCTCTGGTGCTTGCCGTCGGGATATGCTGAGAAAGGCGAGGACATCGTCCAGGCTATGAAACGTGAGGTAAGAGAAGAGACTGGTCTCGAAGTGCTTGACGCCGGGCCTTGTGGTTTTCCATCCGATCCAATCTACCAAACCGTGCGATATCCGAATGGTGACGTGGTGCAGGCCTTCGGTATGGATTTTTTTTCGCGTTCTTGGCGTGGGAAGGTGCGTTGCGACGGCGAAGAGACGTCTGAACTCGACGGGTTGACGCCAGACGACTTGCCCCAGGTGCTGCAAGGGCATGACCGTTCCGTTTTTCGTTTTCAGGAATACAAGCGGACCGGTGAGTTCCAACTTTACTAACCGGAGTACGGAGAACCCGATTGTCGTCGATCCGCGATGTGCCGAAAGGTGGTACTGATTGCCACGCCCAGATACTGGATGATGGGTCTGAGTTCTCAGCAGAAGAACACGAACGCCGCGAGGAAGCCAAATATTTCCGTGAAAAAAATGGCGAGGAACTTGAGATCCCCGGATCTGACGGGGTCGATATGGCGTCGTATCGCGCGATGCGGACAGCCTTGGGGTTAGAACGCTCTGTCCTGGTGCAGGCGGCAGATGATGGAACTGAACATGGAGGGATAATTCGCGCCATTGAAGATTTGCGGCGTACTAACGACAAGACTGAGCCGCAGTCTGCGGTCGGCATAGGTGAACTTGAAGCGAATGTCGGGGACCGCGAGTTGGAGGATTTGAGTGAGGCCGGACTGTGCGGTGCGATTTTTCGTATGTATGAAGGTGAGGAAGCGTATGAATGGGCCGTGGCGGACCGGTTAGCCTGGCGACTGCACGACTTCGGTTGGCATGTTGAGTTGGAGATTAATGGTTCTGATTTGCATCAGGTCGAACAGCGTCTCGGTAACTGGCCTGGATGGATCGTACTACCACGGTTCGGCGCTTTTACGCGGACTAGAACCCTAAACCAAAGGGGTTTCAAAGCGCTGACCCGCCTGATCGACCGGGACAAGATTTGGGTCAAGTTCTCAGCTCCATACGAGATCTCACTAGAGGGCAAGGTGGATGACCCCGAGGTCGCCAAACTTGCTAGTGCGCTCGCCGATTGGGCTCCTGAACGCATGATTTGGGGCTCTAATTGGCCGCATCAAAACGCCCCACGTGGGCGTCCGGATGATAGGAAATTGTTGGAATTGCTGTCAGATTGGGTGCCTGAGGATAGACGTCGAAAAATGATCCTTTGTGAAAACCCAGCCGAGTTGTATCGGTTGGGAAAGGATTGAGAAAACATGACCCTAATTAGTCCTGAGTATCGATCGCTCCAGTCTCAGTTGCATGCCGAAGAAGAGTCGTACGGATCTGCCTCGCTCGCTTTTGCGGACCAGATCGCGAAACTTATCGAACGGCGCGGGATCCGTTCAATGGTGGATTATGGGGCGGGCAAACAGCGACTTTTTCATGCGCTACAAGAAAGACTACCTTCGATGCCGGAGTATCACCCCTACGACCCGGCACTCGACGCGATCTCTGCATCGCCCGAACCGGCTGAACTGGTGGTCTGCATCGATGTCTTGGAGCATGTGGAACCTGAACATCTAGACGCCGTCCTCGACGATTTGGCGCGCGTCGTCCAAGGCCTCGGGTTCTTCTCCATCGCTAGTTACGCGGCCCAGCGGGTTTTAGCCGATGGGCGCAATGCGCACTTAATCCAACAGCCAATGGAATGGTGGCTGCCGCGCCTATGGACCCGGTTTCGTACTCCGGCTGTAAATGCGCTTCCAGACGGTTTCTGGGTGATGACGACGTTGCGCGATGGCTAGACTGCTTCAATCCAGCGATGGATCGCGGAGGAAGTCGAAATCGCATCCAGCGTCGGCCTGCAGTACACTGTTGTAGTAGAGTTTTTTATATCCTCGCCGGTGAACCGGTACAGTTGCCGTTAGAAGTTTGTCTCGCCGGCGAGCGAGCTCCGTCTCCTCTACCAATAGGTCGAGGCGTCTATTCTTGACACTGACCCGAATGCGGTCGCCGCTGCGCACAAGAGAGAGTGGACCACCGATGGCAGACTCGGGCGTGACGTGCAGGACGATGGTACCGTAGGCTGTCCCGCTCATTCTGGCATCTGATATTCGCACCATGTCTCTTACACCGGCGCGCGCAAGTTTCTTCGGAATCGGCAGATAGCCTGCCTCGGGCATAGCCGCAGCGCTTTTCGGGCCGGCATTCTGCAGAATAAGAACGTCGTCCGCACATACATCGAGGTCCGGTTCGTCGACTCTTGCCGCTAAATCCTCCAGCGATGAGAAGACGAGCGCGCGGCCTTCGCTTTCGAACAGAGTGGGATCGGCTGCTGAGCGTTTCAGAATGGCGCCCCCGGGCGCTAGAGAGCCGAACAAAGCGACCAACCCCCCCATGGGCTGGATCGGATCGTCGAAAGGCCGGACCACCTCGCGGTTGACGTAGGCGGGTTCCAAATCGAGACGTTCGCCAAGTGTCTGTCCCGTCACCGTAACGCAGTCCAGATTGAGGAGTGGTTTCAACTCTCGCAGGATGACGCCTAATCCGCCTGCCTTGTATAGATCCTCCATGTAGTGCTCGCCGGTCGGTTTCAGGTCGATCAACACTGGTGTTTCGTCGGACTACGCGTTCAGCTGATCGAGCGGGACCGGGATACCAACGCGACCTGCGATAGCAGTCAGGTGGACGATGGCGTTGGTCGATCCGCCGATAGCTAGTAGGACCCGCAATGCATTTTCTATCGACTCGGGCGTAATGATGTGACGAGGAATCAGACGGCTTCCTTCTGCCGCAATGGCCAGCTTGACCGCCTGTGACCCAGAGGTCTCGGCGGCCCGTAGACGATCAGCGTGGACTGCCGGTATAGCCGCGGTGCCTGGTAAGGCCATGCCAAGGGTTTCGGTAATACAGGCCATTGTGCTGGCGGTGCCCATCACAGCACAGGTGCCTGTTGTCGTGACCAATCGTTCTTCGATCCGGTCGATGCCGGCCCGATCGATCTCGCCGGCCCGAAATTTTGCCCAGAACCGCCGGCAGTCGGTGCAAGCACCTAGCCGCTCGCCTTCTGAATGACCGGTTAGTTGTGCCCCAGTGATCAGCGAGATGACGGGGATGTTGGCGTTCGCCGCTCCCATAAGTTGAGCCGGAAGGGTTTTGTCGCATCCACCGATTAGAACGGCTGCGTCCATCGGCTGGGCGCGAATCATCTCCTCAGTGTCCATACTCATCAGATTGCGGTACATCATTGAGGTCGGGCTGAGGAATGTTTCTCCGAGGGAAATGGTCGGGAACACGATTGGCAGACCTCCCGTAGCTAGAACCCCCCGTTTCACCGCCTCGATAAGTTCTGGGGTGTTCCGGTGGCAGTTGTTGTAACCGCTGCCAGTGTCCGCGATCCCAATGATGGGCTTGCCTAAGATTTCACCGCTATAGCCCATAGAAGCGGCGTTGGCACGTCTCAGATATAGGCTGAAATCCATGTCACCGTAGTTGGTAAGGCCACGACCCAGTCCATGCTTTTCTGCGCTCATCGTGAAATTCCCTCTTATGGTGTGG
>PBMU01000084.1 GCA_002722775.1 Rhodospirillaceae bacterium | reverse complement strand
GCCGACATGGCAATGGCGCTGATGTTGTCATCCCGTCGGCATGTGGTGCAGGCTGACAGATACGCGCGGGCTGGACGCTGGCCGATCGACGGCGACTACCCCTATACTTTAAATGTGCATTCGACCAAGGTTGGCATCCTCGGCATGGGTCGAATCGGCATGGAAATAGCCACACGATGTGCAGCCTTTAAGATGGATATATTCTATCACCAACGCAACAAGCGTGACGACGTTTCTTACCCATACTATGATAATCTGGTCTCTATGGCGCGAGACAGTGACATCCTGATCGCCATCATCCCGGGGGGTGACGAGACCCGAAATCTGGTCGACGTGAAGGTTATGGAAGCGTTAGGCCCCGAAGGCCTTTTGATAAACGTCGCGCGTGGAACAGTAGTTGACAACAACGCGCTCGCACATTGCCTTGCCGACGGACGGTTAGGTGGGGCGGCCATCGACGTATATCCGGACGAACCTAACATCCCACCCGCGCTGTTGGAGATCACAAAAAACCTAGTGCTAAGCCCGCACATGGCAAGCGGTACACATTACACTCGCAATGCTATGGGCATGGTGCTCTACGACAATCTGGAAGCACTGATCAATGGAAAACCTCTCCTGACCGCAGTGAACTGAGGCCCTAATCCAACCACAAATTGGCGGCACGGTCGCGACGACAGAGCGCACCAACAGACAACCGAAGATGATGTTAGCGATCCGATAGCCGAGATAGAAGATATAGGCCGAAGTCTAATTTGAGACCGCCCGGATTGGCCTGGGTCTCGCTATTATGAGACCCGCCACCCCCATCGCGCTCAGAATGATTGTGCGCGAAGCCACTGGTGGTGCCTGCGCGCTATTACGCTCCCCAGAAACACAGCAAGCTGCGCCCTCACAGCAGCTGCGTTAACAGTCGCGAGATCATGGTGCCAATCGATGTGAGACCCACCAAATACATTGTGGGCATATTAAACGACTCACGGATCGTTGAATTTCTCTCCGCCACGTTCGGACTGCTCGACGCCGGCCAAGTCCCAGATCGCTTGGCGCATGTCATCGGGAACGCGCATCGCGACACGCGCTGAAACGTCGAAACACACACTGACCCCAATCGAAGTTGCGGCGCAAAATCCGGAGCCAAAAACACCTACGTGCAGTATCATCGAACTATTGCCAATGTGCGAGCAAGTAAGTCCTGTCTCTACTTCCCCTGGGAATCGAACCTCGCGCAGATAATCGATCTCGAGACGGCGCAGTACCCAGTCATATTCGACCGAACCACCCGCCGACAATACAGCTCTGTCAGCGGCGTGGAACAACTTGGTGCGAGCATTTTCAATGTAGAACCCATAGGCGTTATTGTTCACGTGCCCGAGCGGATCGAGATCCGCATAGCGCAGTATTTCACGGCTCCAATACCGGTATGAAACGCGATTCTTAGAATCAAATTCAATGTCGACCATCGCCCGGTTCTCAACCCTTAAAACGTTTGGCAAGCGCGTCAGATTCGCGCGCAAGCAAATTTGAATCGATCCCACAGGCGACAAAGGTGAAGCCTTCGTCCAACCACATCTGGGCTTGGTCGGCGTCGGCCGTTAAGATCCCCGAAGCCTTGCCGATACTTTCAATCTGTGCCCGCGCATGTTTAATGGTCTCGATAACTTCCGGATGGTTCCGATTCGGAAGATGGCCAAGGGCCGCACCTAAATCCGCGTGGCCGATAAATACACCATCGACCCCATCAATCGCCGCAATCCTCTCGATGTTGCCAAGGCCTTGCCGGGTTTCGACCTGGACCAACACGCAGATATCCTCTGATGCTTTGGTATGATAGCCGGAAATTCGTCCATATCGGTTGGCACGGATGCCACCAGCCCAACCCCGAACGCCTTTCGTTGGGTACCTTGTGGCAGACACCGCCGACGACGCCTCCTCCGGTGTGCTAACCATCGGGATGAGCAATGAGCGCGCTCCAATGTCCAGCAGTTTTTTGAAAATCACCAAGTCGTTCCACGGCGGCCTGACCACTGGAGTGGTGATTGAGTTTCGGTCTATTGCCATCAATTGGGGAAGGATCTCGCGCACGTTTGTTGGAGAATGCTCGCAATCAAGAAGAATCCAGTCGAAGCCACAATCAGCCAGAAAATCGGCGACAATGGAGGAGCCAAACGTCGACCAAAAGCCGATCTGGGGACGTTTCTCAACAAGAGCGCGTTTGAATAGGTTGGACCCTATTTCGATCATTGCTACTTCCAACGACAGTGAAAAACAGCCAAAGACTCAAAGGTATTTTTCCAGGGTGACCTCGAAGGGCTCGAAACCGAAGGTACGGTATGCTGCGATTGCCGGGCCGTTACGCGCAAGCGAACCGATGGTAAGCCGCCTCGCCCCACTCGCCATCAGATGTTGTTCCATCGCCCATAAGAGATGCTGGGCGATGTCCTTGCCACGGAATTCCTGGCTTACGTAAACGGCGGAGATATATCCGTGGTCACGGTATTCCATCTGCTGGAGCTGATCGTCATCGACGATCATCCAACCAGCAATCACGCCCACTATTTCACCACGCAAGACCGCCACCAAAATGGCGCCCCCGAACTGTCTTGCGGCCTCGACGCTTCGCGCGTAGTCAAACTCAGCCACCTCGTGCCCAGGCCGGCGGCTTGGATGCAGGTAGCGTTCGTCGGACTGCAAACGCCGCAGCATTTCGATTACGACTTCTCGGTCGTCCTCTTTCACCGGTCGTACAAAGACCTCACTCATCGTCGTCTCGCTATCCGGTGTTTCCCACCCGGGATCCGGGCGGTCCCTTCACAAGACATCTTGTTACCATCGCTAGCTTGTCTCGAAAAGGCATCTGCGCCGCCCCTGTCTCGAACTCAACGAGATCCGCCACGCAAATTCTAAACGTTTTGCAGGGCCTCGCCAGAAAAAGAGAGGACCTTGATGTCCAAAGCATCGGGCTGGGTGGCATGGGAATCTTGGCAAGGTGCGCCTTGTCGAGACTCAAATGAAAGAAGTATTTCCGGCCAAGCGCCGTGAGCATCTGAAGGAAAATTGTGATTCTCCCGACCATCATCTAATTGGCCAGAGCGGTTGACAACAGGCCCGGTGGGAATATTTCCAGAAACGTGAGGCTAGTAATTTGCTAAGATGTGGCGGGAAGAATGAAATATCGACACCGGAATTCCCCTCGGCTAGACCACAGAACAGCAACACGCTGGTTGACTGCCTCAACATGGCGATAGGTGTCCGCGACTGCATGCACTATGACCCCGGACCCAGTCACCGAGTTTCGCGCTCACTATATCAACGAGTAAACCCTTAAATCTTGTCCGCCGCCCACCACCAACGCTTGAACAAGCCACGAAGAACTCCGACGATGGCGTTGTATCACGAAAGCGGTGGGGGTGAAGGTCGTGGACTAAACCGATCTTGCGTAGAGTGCGGTCTTAATTGGTAGAGGCTCCGTGATATGGAGGCCTATATGTGGACGGTTTTCAACATAGTCAAGTTCTTCGAGATCAACTGTAACCTCCTGTTTGTGCGATGAGAAAGGGTATCCTATGCGTGGCGTTCTGGTTAAGGAATATACCGAATTTGAGAACCTGACGCTGGAGGATTGTCCGCGTCCCCAACTCAATCCAGGGCATGTACGGATCAAGGTTCAGGCCGCCGGCGTCAGTTTCGCAACCAGCCTTGTGGTAGCCGGCAAGTATCAAAGGAAGCCACCACTCCCCTTCACACCGGGGACCGAAGCGGCGGGCTATGTTTCCGAGGTGGGTAAAGGCGTCAAGGATTTTTCTATAGGTGATAGGATCTGCGCGGTGCTTGATTGGGGCGGACAGGCCGAAGAGGCAACTGCACACGCAGCCAACGTCTTCAAAATTCAGGACAGTTTGTCTTTCTCCAAAGCTATCTGCTTTACCAATTCCTACGCGACTTCCTACGCCGCTCTAGTCTGGCCACATCTGCTCCACATTCAGCCTGGCGAAACAGCGCTAATTCACGGCGCTACTGGTGGCGTCGGGGTGGCCGCAACCGAAATCTGCAAGGTCAAAGGTGCAACAGTGATCGCCACGGTCGGTACGGATCAGAAGCGCGCCATAGCGGCTGAACACGGCGCCGACTATACGATAAATTATCGGGAGCAGAATTTCCGCGACGAGGTCTTGGCATTAACCGATGGTATTGGCGTCAACGTAATTTATGACCCTGTGGGCGGCGAAGTATTCGCTCAATCACTGCGCTGTATCGCGCCAGAGGGTCGGATCATGCCAATCGGTTTCGCGAATGGCACGATCCAGCAGATACCTGCAAACATTCTTCTGGTAAAAAACATCACAGTCTGTGGTTTGAATATGGGCTATTACTTTGGGTGGAGCCCACGTGACGTCCGAGAGGAATATGGGCAGTTGATGAAAGAGAGCATGGCTGAACTGTTTCACTGGTTTGAAGAAGGAAAACTGAGCCCCCGCGTCTCTCATGTTTTCCCGCTGGAGGGCTTCCAAGAGGCTATGACCACAGTGTTAAGTCGCCGCGCGCTGGGACGCGTTGCGCTCGTCATGGATGAAGAGGCGCGCCGCCTGGGCGTTTCTTAAATCAACTATTTTTTTCACCTTAAATGGAAATGCATCCGATGACATCGGCCCTTTTTTCACCGATCGAGCTTCGCGGCCTCACCCTACCCAACCGAGTGATCGTCGCACCGATGTGCCAGTATAGCGCCTGCATGGGTCGCGCCACGGACTGGCACGTCATTCACCTTGGCTACTTAGCGCAATCAGGATCCGGCATGTTGATAGTCGAAGCCTCTGGGGTGGAGCCAAGGGGGCGGATCACTCATCGGTGCCTAGGCCTTTATGACGACGCGAGCGAAACCGCCCTCAACCGTGTGATCCGAATTGTGCGGCAATGGAGTAACACCCCAATCGCTATCCAGCTCGGACACGCGGGGCGCAAGGCGTCGGCCCATCCACCGCAGGACGGCGGCAAACCGCTCGATGTCGACGAGGGGGCCTGGGAGACCATCGCACCATCAGCCATACCCTTCGCCAACGATTGGCACCGCCCCGTCGAAATGGACCGGGCGCTGATGGACGAAGTGGTTGGGGCCCATGTGGACGCGGTGCAGAGAGCGGAGCGGATCGGTTTTGAAGCGATCGAGATGCACGGCGCACACGGTTACCTGATGAGTGAGTTCCTCTCGCCTATCGCTAATCAACGCAAGGACGAATTCGGTGGATGCATCGCGAACCGCATACGTTATCCTATTGAGGTGTTCGAGGCGATGCGCGAGGCCTGGCCTCAGGAGAAGCCCATGGGCGTCCGTTTTAACGGCACGGATTGGGACGACAGAGGCATGACATTGGAGGATGCGATCTTCTTCGGAAAAGCGTTGAAAGCAGTCGGATGCGATTTCTTCGACATATCCGGGGGCGGAAACAGCTTGAGGCGTCCCTCAGTGGGTCCCGGCTATCAAGCCCCTTACGCTGCGGCAATCAAGGAGGCGACGGGTGTACCCACCATGGCGGTCGGCATGATCCGCGATCCCAGTCTCGCGGAGGAATTGATCTCCTCCAACAAGTGCGACATGGTGGCGCTAGCTCGCGGATTTCTATACGAGCCGCGATGGACTTGGCGGGCAGCACACGAACTCGGCGAAGCAGTCACGTATCCAGAACAATATATCCGGAGTAATCCATTGTTGTGGCCCCAAGCCTTTCCGGGAATGGACGAGGATGAGGTCCATCGCCACGGTTGGGTCGCTGGAGCAGCTCCCCATATCATGGTCCCGGACAAGCCTAAATAGGCAGGACAAAACCCCCGATCTGTAGCCGTCTCCGACAAGCCTCAACGTAAACCTATGAAGCCCGTTGTTCTGGGGAGGTTGTTGCCATTCCAACAGCTGCCGCGACGCCCTTTCTCAATGAAGGAAGGCTTCACAGTAGTGTCCTAGAAAACAAACGAACAGAATCAGCAGTAACCCAACTTGGCTCGTCCTTGCCCTCTGGCCTGGCTGCTTTTGCCATTAATGCGGCTCAACTTTTTGCCTAGAGCCCAGTCTCTTCTCACGGGAAATCCAGTTCACCGGATCCCGCCCGACACTTTGATAGTGTCGGCCGTGAGGTAGGGCGCCGCGTCAGAGCAGACGAAAAGTATAGTCTCGGCGATTTCCTCGGGCTGGGCAAAGCGACCCATAGGTATTTGAGCGGCATAGTTGTCCAGGACTTCTTTCGGAGTGGTATCGTGGAACGGCGTATCGACTAAACCAGGAGAGATCGAGAGACACCGTATTCCACGGTTGGCAAACTCGCGCCCGATGCCAAGCGTCATGGTGTCAACGGCGCCCTTAGACGACGCATAGTGCACAGAGTTGCCTGCCCCGCCGATCCGGGCCGCGACACTAGCTATATTAACGATCACTCCCTCACCCTTTTCCAGCATGTGAGGAAGAACCGCCTGCGCGCCGTTGAATGTGCCCCTGACATTCAAGGCATAGGTCGCTTCCCACAAGTCTTCGGTAATTTCCAGAAATGGCTTTCGCGCCAACGCTGCGCCGGCCGCATTCAATTCGAAGTGGATTTGCCCAAACGCCTCAACCGCGTTCGCAATCGTATTGTCAACTTCCGCACGTTGTGTGACATCGCACTTCTCAAAACTAGCTCTTGGTCCGATTTGGATCACTTGATTGGCCGTGCGCTCGGCCGCCGTGGCGTTGATATCGGTAGCGACTACATTGGCTCCTTCGCGGGCGAATACCAAAGCAGTGGCGCGGCCAATCCCACTTCCAGCACCGGTAATCAGAATCGTTTTTCCATGAAAGTAGTCCTGTGTCTTGGGCATCTCTCTCTCCTACTCGGCGACCCAGTACCAGCAAAGGGTTCCCTTTTAATGCCCCCGATGCAACCGAATGCATGCGAATTCACAGGTCGCGACGCGAGCCATCTTGTATCTGCGAACTGAATGCACTTATTGGCGTGGGCCTGGCAGCGATGGTAGAATTTTAGCGCGTCGTAAGAAACACACCTCGCTCGAAGGTGAGCCATGAACGAACTACCCCCACAATCCTCCAGCCCCACCCGGGCCGAACATGCCGTCCTCATGTCAAATTATCTTGCATCGGGGGAAGTCCGCGCAAAGGCACTCGGCAACCGGGGTCCGATGCGCTTCGATCCGAATGGGAAACTTCACCAGGACATCTTAGATGCTTATTGGAAACAAGGATTCTACGTTTTCGAGGGAGTGGTCGACGAGGGTGAGATCTCCGAGTTACGCTCCGGAATAGACGATATGTTGGAACGCGCGCCGGTGACGCCGGACGCAAAAATAGATGCAAAAGGCCGCACGGCACTCGGTCGTGGTTACGCACGCGAGCCCTATACCTTTATCAAACCTTTGTCGGATCCGTGGGGTGGCACGGATAAACTTAACGGCCGTCATCCGACCCAGATGATGCAGCCTCGGGCCGAGGCGGATGCCCCCGAGCACGTTGTCTTCCTAATGTACTCTATGTGTCAGTCTATGCCGGCGGGGTTGCGGGTTTACGGCCATCCACAACTGTTGGCAGCCGCCGCATCGATTAACGGCGAGGATTTCGTACCGTACAACGACGCGATCTTTGTGAAGCAACCCGGTGTTGGCGGCTCGGTCGCATGGCACCAGGACGGAGTAACCCACTGGGATAACCCTGAGTGGGACGAGGGCATTCACGGTTTCAATTTCCAAGTCCAGCTCTACTCGACCACGCCAGCGAACTGTCTCTGGGTCGTTCCGGGGACCCATAAGAAAGGGCGCATCGACATCAAACAGGCGATCGCCAAGAACAATGGCCGCGATACGCTGCCCGATGCCGTCCCATTGCTATGCCAACCGGGTGACGTGACGGCGGTCAATCGCCAGATGCTGCATGGATCCTTCGCCAACACTTCTAAAGACGTCCGTATTTCACTCACCTTTGGGTTCCACCGGCGCAAATCGGTTCTGGGCCAGCGCGGCGCCCTGGCACAAAGTGAGGACGACCACTACGATGAGCAAAGAATATTCGACCGTTCGGCCGTGATCCAAGTCGCAATCGACGCACGCCATCAGCATTTCGCCCAGGAAGTGCCTTTCGACTATAGGCCATTCCGCCAGATCAAGGACGATTTCCGTTTTAACGACGAGACCTTTAATCGGGTGATCAAGGACTACAATACTAGAGATTTGGCAATCTGACCGAACGGACCACAAGGGGACGGCGATGCCGATCAAGGTTGAGAAGTTGATCCATATTGGGATCCGGGTTGACCCGGAGGACGACGCTATCAAGGTAGCTTCAGAATTTTATTCGGGGCTTTTGGGATTTGAGATAGACGGGGAACGGCCGGGCATACCAAATATCCCTGGGTTCTGGTTCAACTTGAGCCCCGGAGACCGCGGCCAGCAACTCCACGTAATAGGTGCACGCGGTGCCTTCCCCGCCTCGCGGTCTGAGAAGCGCGACCCAACTCGTAGCCAGATGGCCTTCACAGTTGCTGGTATCGACGCTGCCCGTGAAGAACTCAATAGCCGCGACGTAGATTTCTGGTAATACGGCAGTCTGGTTGGGAGCAACTCGCTAAAGATCTTCTTCGAGGACCCGTTCGGTAACGTGGTCGAACTGCAGCAGGCCACGAACTAAAGGACGTTTTTAGCTTTGACCTTTTCCATTGTGAATGCTCGAAGAAACACTGAATGTTGACACATCACTATGCATCAAATCCGAGCAGCGCTTGGTACAAACTGCCGTGGTTTGGTTCGCAATAGATTGAAAGTTTGTTTCAGGCATGTGCCAGGCTGGGAAAGATAAAAAAAGTGGGCAAAAAAAACCTGATAGGGTGCTCTAGCTGGCCCGAAAGTGAGTCATATAGTCATCACCGGCCAGCCGATGCCTGAAACCCACCAGGTCATAACCGTTCTCTTATGCGGTTACGGCGCCTTCGGTCACCAGCATGCGATGGCCTGGCGCAAGGCTGCGCCCTGCGCGCGCCTGTTAGTCGCCGACCCGGATACTTCGGCTCAAGCCGCAGCTCGTGAGTTTGGGATCTCCAAGGCGGATGTAACGGACCAAGCAGCGACCTTCATGGAACATGCTGATATCGTCGATATTGTCACCCCAGTCCATGAACACCATCCCCTCGCACGGTCTGCATTGTTAGCTGGCAAACCAGTGATCATCGAGAAACCGGCAGTCAAAACCTTGACCGAGGCGAAGGATTTGGCGGCGCTCGCTAAAAACACGGATCTGCCCGTACAAGTCCAGTTCGTGCTGCGCGCCCATCCTCTCATCCAGCGGGCCCGCGCTTTGGTAGACGAAGGTCGTATAGGACGGCTGTTCGCCATGGATGCGGTCTTCACTGGCTGGAAACGGATGCGCGCAGATGCAAACCTGCTTGAAAATGACGGCGTCCACATGCTCGATTTGATGCGTTTTTTCTCGGGCACATCTCCAAACAAGATGACGGTAACAGGCGACCGCTTGCTCAGAGGCCCTGTCCCTGACACCATTCATGTTCGCCTTGACTATCCCGAAGGGATCAAGGGTTACCTCCGCGTGGGCATCACACTTGGCGGCACTCAACCTGACGCCTATCTCGCAGGGTCGATCACTACCAAGACTTTCATGTTGATTGGCGACGAGGGATCGATCAGCATTGATCTGAATACCGATAAGTTGGTGTTCACTGAAGTCACTTATCGTCCGACCGAGGGTGGCTACACGCCAGAGATCGGCAACATCAACCGCGAGGATGCTCCAGAACTCTCCCCGGCCGCTCTTCTGAGTGTATGCTTCCGCAGATTTCTTAGTGCTGTTGACGGCGGCGCCGCCGTGCTTTGCGATCTGGAAGCAGGAGCGGTAGAGATAACAAGGTTGCTGCACCAAGCACGAGAAGATCTAAATGTTTAATAGAGATTTAACGGGGGAACCGCGATGAAATTCGGTGTCATGATGTTCACAACGGACTATTCGATGTCGCCACACGAATTGGCGGTCGCAACCGAGGAACGAGGCTTCGAATCGCTCTGGTTCCCCGAACATTCGCACATTCCCCTACCTCGTGTTTCACCATGGCCGGGCGGCGGTGAACTACCGAAAATGTATTACGACGTGATGGACCCATTCGTTGCCCTAGGTGCCGCCGCAGCGGTCACCAAGACCTTGAAGCTAGCGACCGGGATTTGTCTCGTCGTCCAACGGGATCCTATTCAACTCGCCAAAGAGGTAGCAAGCCTGGATCAGATCAGTCAGGGTCGCTTCATCTTCGGCGTAGGCGTCGGCTGGAATGCCGAGGAAATGGCGGATCACGGGACCATTGATTTCAAAGGCCGCGGCCAATTGGTCAATGATCGGCTCTCTGCGATGAAAACGATCTGGACCGAGAACAAACCAGAGTATCATGGTAGTCATGTGGATTTTGGACAGATGATGGCCTGGCCTAAGCCAGTCCAAAAACCCCATCCTCCTATCATCGTCGGCGGTGCCTTCCCGCACGGGGCTAGGCGCGCTATCAGCCACGGTAATGGCTGGATGCCGATCGGCGGCCGGATGGACGTGGTCGATATCCTGCCTCGGTTCCGTCAGATGGCGGCCGAGGCGGGACGCGAACCAGACGACCTGCCAGTAACCTCGTTCGGTCTGCAGCCGGATGCAGATAAAGTCGCACGCACGGCTGACGCCGGCGTCGACAGAGTGGTTTTCGGCCTGCAGCCCGAAAAAGCCGATACGGTCCTGCCAGTCCTAGACGAATATGCGGAGATGGCCCGCCAACACGCCTGATGGGTCGCCTAGCCCACTCGTAGCAACCGACCCGGCAACGCACCAGTGTGGTCGTTGTCCTTGAGGACCGGTTGGCCGGCGACCACCGTTGATTTAATGCCGGTGCTATATTGTTTCAACCGCTTGGCCCCACCCGGCAAGTCATGCACGACCTCTGGCATCTGCGCACCAACTTTTTCCGGGTCCATCACCACGATGTCCGCCGCCAGGCCCTCGCGCAGCAGGCCACGGTCATGGAAGCCCCAGCGTGTCGCCGTGTCATAAGTGATCAAGCGGATCGCCTCCTCCAGCGTGAAAGCCTCCTCCTGACGCACCCAATGGCTCAGCAGGTGTGTCTGTAATGAACTGTCCATGATCTGAGAGACATGTGCTCCAGAGTCAGAGAAGGTGACACAGGAATGTGGGTTGCGCATCAGGTCTAACGCATCGTCCATGTTCTCGTTAGCCAAAGGCTGGCGGTAGAAAGCCACAAGATCATTTTCCAGCGCAATATCTATCATCGCCTCGGCCGGTGAGACACCGCGCTCCTCGGCTAGATCCGCTAAAGTGGGGTGCGGAAGCTTGATCTTATCAACGTGATAGAAAATGTCCCATTCCGGCGGACGGGCCTCGGCACCTACAACCTCAGGGCCTTGATAAGGGCGGCTCGCGATCTCAACCAACTTGGCCTTGGTCTCCGGATCCCGCATGGCCGCTATCTGACCTTCCTTGGGCAGCTTGCGCACATCGCGCCAGACATCCCAGGTGTCGAATGGCGTCGAGGTCTCGAAGGAGAGAATCGAGTTGATTTCCCGGCTATGAACCTGGGTGAAGATTCTGGCGCCATCGCGATTGCGTCGATCTATTATGTCGTAAAGCTCTTTCCACTGCCCCGGATATTTTCTCCGAGTCAGGCTGCCAAAGGTCACAGGCCGGCCAGTGTCGGCCGAAAGATCGGCGAGCCGGTTATAAAAATCCATCATATAATCTAGATCACCCCGCTCCATAGCGAGCTGAAAGATCCCCTTACCCACATCGCCCATGGCGCCCACTAGGGCCTGAACTTCAGAGAACGGAGCCACGCGGCTCGCCACAAGGCGGTCGTCCGAGGTGAGATGGCTCGGGCTGCGCGACGTCGAAAACCCAATGGCACCCGCTTTGACCGCATCCTTGATGTGGCGGGACATAGCGGCCAAATCATCGCCGCTTGCCTCCTCTTCGAAGGCGCGCTCGCCCATCACGTAGGTCCGGAGTGCTGAATGCCCAATGTAACCGGCGTAGTTAATGGCCTTCGGGAGTGCATCTATGACGTCCATGTATTCTGGGTAGGTCTCCCATTGCCACTTGATGCCCTGGAGCATCGCCTCGCGGTTGATGTCCTCTGCTCGTTCGAGATTCCGGAAAACGAAGTCGACTTCACTTTCACGACACGGCGCAATAGTAAATCCGCAATTACCCATAACTGCTGTAGTGACCCCGTGATAGCAGGAGCAACTTCCGAGTTGATCCCAAAAGATCTGGGCGTCCATATGCGTATGGCCGTCGACGAACCCCGGCGTAACCACGTGTCCCTCAGCGTCGATCACCTCATTCGCGGTTTCGGTGATCCGGCCCCCGATCCGCACGATTTTTCCGTCCTTTACACCGACATCCGCGCAGTAGCGCGTCATGCCAGAACCGTCGATGACCATTCCATTTTTGATGACCAGATCGAAACCCATGGCATAGCCTCCCCTTGAAGCGAGAATTGGCGTTTAGTCGTTCACATCATACTCCTGAATCGATTAAGGAAGAGGATAATGGAGTTCGACTATGTGATTGTTGGTGCGGGCTCCGCTGGCTGCGTTTTAGCCAACCGACTGTCAGTCGATCCAACGAACAGAGTTTTGCTGTTGGAGGCTGGCCCAGAGGATCGGAATTTCTGGATCCATGTTCCCCTCGGTTTCGGCAAAAATGTGAACAACCCAAGCGTCAACTGGTGTTACCAGAGTGAACCCGAACCCAATGTCCGGGGTCAAAGGTTTCTGTTACCCCGAGGCAGGGTGCTCGGTGGATCCAGCTCCATCAACGGCATGGTCTATGTCCGAGGACAGCCGGAGGATTTCGATCATTGGGCACAACTCGGTAACGGAGGCTGGTCGTGCGAGGACCTGCTACCTTACTTCAAGAAGTCCGAAAACAATACGCGAGGCGCAGACCACTTCCACGGGATTGGTGGACCATTATCGGTTTCAGATCTGACCGAACGGGCGGGCATCTGCGAATACATGATCCGAGCCGGTGAAGAGATCGGCATTCCACGCAACGATGATCTAAACGGCCAAATCCAGGAAGGAATCGGTTACCACCAGGCAACAATCCGCAATGGCAGACGGTGCTCAACGGCAAAGGCATTTCTAGAACCGGTTCGGTCGCGTCAAAACCTGAGCGTGGAGACCGAGGCCCTGGCGACTCGGATACTTTTTAACGGGAAACGCGCAACTGGCGTCCTCTACGTCCAGGGTGGTGTCACACGACAGGTCAGAACGACGCGAGAAGTGATAGTTTCCGGCGGCGCATTCAACTCACCCCAACTGCTGGAACTCTCTGGTGTGGGCCAAGGTAAGCGTTTGCAAGCTCTTGGAATTCCGGTGGTGCATTCGCTCTCTGGGGTTGGCGAGGACCTTCAGGACCATCAGATAGTGCGCATGCGCTGGCGGATTACAAAAAACATCACCTGGAACGAGGAAGTGCATGGTTGGCGCGCACTAAGGTCCGCCCTGAAATTTCTCTTCGCAGGAAAGGGTGTTCTAACAATGCCGACACTGCCCGTCGGGGCCTTCATATGCACACGCCAGGAACTGGCCACTCCCGACATCCAGTTCCAAATCTTCCCTGGCACGTACTCGAGCCTGGAGGCTCGTGTGCTCGACAAACAACCCGGAGTGACCGTTGGCGTCGTGCTTTTGCGTCCGGAAAGCCGGGGAACAGTGCATTTAAAGACTCCCGAACCCACCTCTCCACCAGCAATCTTGCACAATTTGCTCCAGACTGAACGGGATCGGGAAACCATAGTCCGAGGCATGAAGCTTTGCCGCCGCCTTATGGACGCAAACGCGATGGATCCGATCCGGGGCGTTGAACTCTATCCAGGGTGTAATGCCACAAGCGATAAAGACCTTCTAGAGGCCGCTCTAGATGTGACGCAATCCAACTGGCACCCGACCAGTACGTGTCGCATGGGTACAGATCCGATGGCTGTGGTCGACCCAACTCTTAAAGTTCATGGCCTTGAGAGATTGCGCATCGCCGACGCCTCAGTCATGCCGACGGCCGTCTCAGGAAATACGAACGCTACCTGCATCATGATAGGAGAGAAGGCATCCGACATAGTCCTCCAGCAGGCCCGCGGTAGGGAATAACGGTTTGTTGATTGCCTTGGCGTTGCGTTGAATACCAGCTTCCCCCAGAGTGTCTAGATGCGCTCGCCCTTCAAAGACTATGTCTTGGGTCCCAAGCCCGAAGATCCGCGGCTGACCGAATGGATCGCCGGGATAGATCACGATGGGCGGCTAATCGAAACCTCAGTGGTCGCGGAACGGCCGCTCACGATTTTCCTGAACGGGCAGGAAATCGTTACGGCAATGACAATCGGCGATTATCCCGACCTGCTAGCGGTAGGTTTCTTGTTAAACCAAAACATGCTCCAACCAGAGGACGTGATCACCGGTATCGACCACGACGGAGACTTGGGCGTGGTCGTGGTCCGCACCGAACGCAAGACCGACTACGAAGAAACACTTCAGAAGAAAGTACGCACCTCTGGCTGCGCGCAAGGTACTATGTTCGGCGGCCTGATGGAGAAAATCGAGGGCATCGAACTACCGCACAATGCCGAGCTCCGGACGTCTTGGATCTATGCGCTTTCGAGAAAGATCAACTCAACGTTCAGTCTCTATCTTAAGGCCGGTGCGATACATGGCTGTGTGCTCTGCAGAGGCGACAAACCCCTCGTATACATGGAGGATGTTGGCCGGCACAACGCGATAGACAAGATCGCCGGCTACATGTTTCTGAACGGGATCACGGCTACCGACAAAATCTTTTATACGACCGGGCGCCTCACCAGCGAGATGGTCATCAAGGCCGTGCAAATGGGCGTGCCAATCCTGATCTCCCGCTCCGGATTCACTGCATGGGGAGTGGAACTCGCCCGCGAGACTGGCCTCACTCTTGTCGGCCGCGCCAAGGGCAAACGCTTCGTGGCCTTATCGGGGGGAGACAGGATCGTATTCGACGCCAACCCCAACATGGTTGCAGACGAACCCAAAGGTGCAGACCGCAAGTCCAACCGAGAAGAGGACGCCAGCTAGTGTCTAACGGCGGAAACATCGTAGGTGTCTTGCTCGCGGGTGGTCAGGCGCGACGAATGGGAGGCGGGGACAAGTGCCTCCGCCTATTGGGTGGAAGACCCATTCTCGACCAAATTATCGAACGCACACGCCCTCAAGTCTACCAATTAGTACTTAACGCAAACGGCAATCACGCCCGCTTCAAGGAATTCAAACTGCCTGTTATAGCAGACAGCATTAAAGGTTTTGCTGGCCCACTGGCTGGCGTATTGGCAGGGCTCGATTGGGCCGCTTCCTGCGGGCATGACTACACCTGGGTAGCGACCTTCGCGACGGACGCACCATTCGTCCCCGTTGACTTGGTCCAACGCATGCGTGATGGCATCGTAGCCGAGAATGCCGACATGGCCTGCGCGTCCTCAAATGGCCGTCGCCATCCAGTCTTCGGACTTTGGCCGGTTATACTCAGGGACGACCTTCGCCAGGCAATGACGCAGGAGAAAATCCGCAAGGTCGATATGTGGACCGCACGCCACCGGCTTGCCATCGCCGAATTCCCTGTCGACACGATAGATCCATTCTTTAACGCTAATCGCCCCGAAGATCTGGAACGGGCAGAAGCATGGGTCAAGGGTTAAGCCCTCAAGCCGTTATCACCGCCGCCACGCAGGCTTTAGCTGCCATGTCGATGATAGCATCAGTGTCTATCCCGTAAACACGATAGAGATCCGGTAGGTCGCCTGATTGACCAAAGTTAGTCACGCCCAAGGGGTAGAGCCGTCGCCCGGTTGCCGAACCTATCCAAGAAAGATTCGCCGGATGACCATCTTGCACGGTGACAAGACCAGCACGCGTATCCAGACGTGATAGCAATCGCGTCAAATGGCAATCACGCAGCGTAAAGCCATTCGTGGTCCGGCGCAACGAGGCTTGCCACTCTGTATAAAGCCGATCCGCCGAGGTTACGTTCAGAACGCCAAGACCTGGAATATCATCGACTAGGTTAGCATGAGCTTCAACAACTTCCGGCGCAACAGGACCGCTAAACAGAATCGCAAGTTCAGCACCATCGGCCGGTTCCACCAGCCAGTAGGCGCCGGCCAGGATGGCAGCTTCCAACGCTGGCGTCATTTCGCGTTTTGGCTGATTGATAGTCCGAGTGCTGAGTCGCAGATAGACCGAGCTGCCATTGTCCTCCTGCATGTATTCGAAACCCCAACGCATGATCGCCGCCATTTCGTCTGCATAGGCTGGCTCAAACGAAAGAAGACCTGGTTGGCCCATCCCGATCAAGGGTGTGGAGACAGATTGGTGCGCGCCACCCTCGGGTGCCAAAGTAATGCCCGACGGAGTCGCTACGAGCATGAAGCGTGCGTCCTGGTAACAAGCATAGTTAAGCGCATCAAGACCACGTGCGATAAATGGATCATAGAGTGTGCCAACGGGTAACAGGCGGGTCCCGAACATCGGGCCCGAAAGGCCAAGCGCAGCCAGCATGATGAACAAGTTGTTCTCCGCAATTCCAAGCTCCAGGTGTTGCCCCCCGCCATGGCGAAGCCATTTTTGGGCCGAGGCGACCTTCTCATCACGAAACACGTCGTTGCGCACGTCTAGACTGAAAACACCGCGCTGATTTACCCAGGGCCCAAGATTGGTCGAGACCGTCACGTCTGGGGAGGTCGTGACGATCCGGCTTGCCAATGCCGAATTACCTCGGCTAATCGCCTGCAATACGCCACCGAAGGCCGCCTGTGTCGCCTGCCGCTCACGCCACTCCGGCTGTAGGTTGTCGGGAACCTTTACCTTGGGTGCATCGTAATTGCGCGACCCACTCTCATTGAAGGGCGCCCGCAACACGTGCTGGCGCGCACGTTCCTCATCGATGCCAAGATTTGCGAATGGAGACCATTCGTCGCCCTCGGGCACATGCATAGCAGTGCGGAACCGCATCATCTGCTCGGGCGTCATTAGGCCAGCGTGATTGTCGCGATGGCCGGCCAATGGTGTACCAAAGCCCTTAATCGTGTAGGCGATGAAGCATCGCGGCGTGTCGTCCCCAACCCCGTGGAACGCTTCCAGTACCGACTCCATGTCCTGTCCCGCAAGATTGGTCATCAGGGAATGCAGCGTCACGTCGTCATGATCCTCAAGAATGGCTTTGATACCGCGCACTCCCCGCAGATCGGTCTTCAGGGGCTCGCGCCAAGCGCCCAGTTCGCCAGACTGACCTTTAAAGGTGAGCGCGCTATAGAGGTCGTTGGGGCAGTCATCGATCCACCGCCGAAGCGCCTCGCCACCTGGCTGCTCAAAGACGCGCTGCAGCTTCTTTCCATATTTCAACATCACGACGTTCCAGCCAACATTAGCGAAGAACTCGCGGATCTTCTGAAACAGGCCGTCGGAGACCACCCCGTCAAGGCTCTGGCGGTTATAGTCAATCACCCACCAGAGATTACGTACGTCATATTTCCAACCCTCAAGCATCGCCTCGTAAACGTTTCCTTCGTCAAGCTCAGCATCCCCCATGACAGCGATCATTCGGCCAACCGGGAGTGTGGATTGATCCACGTTCTGCACCTGGTTATGCAGTCGCGTGTAGTCCTGAACCATCGATGCAAACAGCGTCATCGCCACACCCAGGCCGACCGAACCGGTCGAGAAATCCACTTCATCAGAGTCCTTTACTCGCGACGGATAGGGCTGAACGCCGCCAAGTGCCCGGAACCGCTCTAACTGGTCTAGCGACTGCCGTCCCATCATATATTGAATCGCGTGATAGATCGGGCTCGCATGTGGCTTAACCGCGACTCGGTCCTGGGGACGAAGCACGTCGAAGTAGAGAGCGGTAAGGATAGTGGCAACCGAAGCACAGGAGGCTTGGTGCCCGCCGACCTTGAGCCCATCCCGGCTTTCTCTGATGTGGTTTGCGTTGTGGATCATCCACATAGCCAGCCAGAGTACCTTCTGCTCTAGTGCCCGCATGGTTTCCAGATCACTCATCGAAATCGAATTTTCGCCGCTGCCTGCCATCGCGCATTCCCTTCTAGGAGAGGCCCAGAGGAGCTGCACTATGGCATTTAGCGAAATTTACTGTCGATATTATCGAAAAAACGAAACTAACATTCGTGGATTCATACATTTTCCGGATAATTGCCGGAATTCACCTTTTTAAGGGGTTGCATTGTTACAAGTTCCCAACCTTGTCTCTTGCGCAAAAGTGCTGCGCGAGTACTCATTTTTCGTCACATCAAACGACTGCCTTGCGGAGGACCGCTATTCAGTTACAGCATTGCCTTGTGCGTGGACAAAATCTTCTCGGCGAACAGTTAATGTTAAACTGGGCAATGTCGCAGGGCATACGGGCCATCGAGAACAGACCGTAGACGGCAACGAATTTTGAGAAAAGCTGGATGGCCGTCATCCCCAACCACAATGCTTTCAAACCACAGCGATTGGTTCCTCCGCGAGCACCTGCACAACCTCCTCCCGCCGAATGTCCTTCTGCTGCTCCTGCCACATGCCGGCATAAATTTCTCCCCGCGCAAGAAGCTCTTGATGCCGGCCGCGTTCGGCGATCACGCCATCCTTCATTACGATGATTTCGTCCGCGTCGACTATAGTC
>PBMU01000083.1 GCA_002722775.1 Rhodospirillaceae bacterium | reverse complement strand
CGAGCGCCACGCCTTTAAGCGCCATGACCTTCAAATCCATTATGGAAGAGGCGGGACTACCGGAGGGTTGGATTGAGATAGTCAATACAGCTAATTCTGATGTGGCGACTAAATTGGTAACAGATTCCCGGGTTCGCTTTTTTAGTTTCATTGGAAGTGGCGGGGTCGGTTGGCGTCTGCGTTCCCAATTAGCTCCCGGCGTCCGATGCGCATTGGAACACGGCGGCGTTGCGCCGGTGATAGTGGCTTCCGACGCGGACGTTGAAAAAGCTGTAACAGCCTTAACGAAGGGAGGGTTTTATCACGCAGGACAAGTTTGTGTTTCAGTGCAAAGAATATTTGCTCATGAGAGCGTCTACGATGAGTTGGTAGAGGGAATAACTGCAAATGCAAAAACCTTGACTGTCGGGGATCCAACTTCTGATAAAACTGAAGTTGGACCAATTATCTCTCATCGTGAGGCAGATAGGGTCGGCCAGTGGGTGGACGAGGCTGTCTCTGGTGGCGCAACGCTTGCGGTCGGCGGTGTAAGGCTATCTGACTCCACTTATTCCCCTACGGTGTTGCTAAATCCGCCTGCTGACTCCAAGGTATCTAGACAGGAGATTTTTGGTCCGGTTGTGGCCATCTTTAAGGTTAGTTCAGTTGAACAGGGTATTTCACTTGCAAACAATATTGAGTTTGCCTTTCAAAGTTCGATTTTCACTAACGACATCGACCAAGCATTTTTTGCGTTTAAGCGCTTAAACGCTAGCGCGGTGATGGTTAACGATCATACGGCATTTAGAACGGATTGGATGCCTTTTGCTGGCTTGGGCCCATCCGGCTTGGGAATAGGAGGAATGCCGCATACTATGCATGAAATGCAGTATGAGAAGATGATGGTTGTGAATACCCCGGCCTTGGCCACGCTATAGTGGGAGTGGATAGGTAACACAGTGGCGGTGGCGGAGCGCCGTGCCCGTTCGAAGTCCTGTGACGGGCAAACGGTTGGTGTGACTTTGGCCTATTTGTGCATTGCCATCCTTCGTCGATGGTTCGAGTCGACGATGATGAATGTCGGCGAGCTTGCGGCTAATATTGTAGTTGAGCGAGTTCGTCGGCAGGACTGCGTCAATGGAGATTGGTGCGATGCCAACAGTGGAGGAACTGTGCCCGTTGACGATCCCAATCCACAAGGACGGCGGTGTCTAGTCTAGGACACTGAACTCCCAGTAGCCAAGTGAGTTTATCATTTAAAACGACAAGCTCACTCCTATGCGGGGCTCTCAATATGTGTGTTGATCTTTAATGGAACGCAGGCCTTCACTTTTACACCACCGACCAATGGGCAAGAACCGGTCAATCCTACTTCCGCGCATTACGAAGGGATCCTTCCATGACCAAATACGATTATGACTTGATCACGATCGGTGCGGGTTCTGGTGGGGTGCGGGCGTCGAGGCTTGCCGGCTCATATGGGGCCAAGGTTGCCGTCATAGAAGAGGTTCGGGAGGGCGGCACATGTGTACTGCGAGGCTGTGTCCCGAAGAAACTCTTGGTCTATGGCAGTCATTATCCTGAAGAAGTGGAGGACGCGGCTGGATATGGCTGGAAGACAGGTCGGATCGATCACGATTGGACCAGGCTCATCGAGACTAAGAATAAAGAACTTGACCGTTTGCACGGGATCTACGTCAATTTATTGGAGAATGCGGGCGTCCGTCGCTATCACGGTCGCGGTACGGTGGTTGATCCGCACACTGTAGCTGTTGGTGACAAGTGTCTGACTGCGGACCGGATCCTGATCGCTGTTGGTGGTTGGCCAACGATGCCCGATGTTCCCGGAATCAACCATGCGATCACTTCTAATGAGGCCCTCGATCTACGGGAACGCCCCGACCGCATTGTTGTCGTAGGTTCGGGTTATATAGCGGTAGAGTTCGCTGGGATTTTTCGTGGTTATGGTTCGGAAGTCGATTTGGTGTTTCGGGCCGATAAGGTGTTGCGGGGTTTTGATGAAGACGTGCGTAAAGTATTGAGTGCGGAGATGGCGAAGAAGGGCATCAATATTGTAGCCAACACCTTACCGGAGCGGATCGAAAAGAGTGAGGCTGGGGTGCACGCGTATCTCAAGAATGGCGAAGTCATTGAGGCGAACCAGATTATGTACGCAACCGGTCGGGCTCCGAACACTAAAGGGCTGGGCCTTGCAGAGGTTGGTGTAGAACTCACGGCGAATGGTTCGGTCAAGGTGAACAGATGGAGCCAATCGAGTGTACCGAGCATCTATGCGCTGGGTGATGTAACCGACCGGATCAATCTTACGCCAGTCGCGATCGCAGAAGGTCGCTGCTTCTCCGAGACGCTGTACAACGACAACCCATTGTCGCCAGACCACGACGATGTGCCGAGTGCGGTATTTAGCCAACCTCCGGTCGGAACTGTTGGGCTCGCGGAACATGAGGCGCGTGAGAAATATGGGGCAATCGACGTCTATGTAGCCGAATTCAGGCCGATGAAATACACTCTCACAGAGAACCCTGAGCGGGGTATGCAGAAACTGATTGTTGACCAGGTGAGTCAGAGAGTTGTTGGCGCTCATATGGTAGGGGTCGATGCGGCGGAGATTATTCAGGGGATCGGCATTGCGATAAAGATGAAAGCTACCAAGGCGGACTTTGACGCTACGATTGGGGTGCACCCGACGGCGGCTGAAGAGTTCGTAACGATGCGCGACAAACGCCCCGGTCCGCAAAAAGCGCGAGTCGCGGATTAGGAGCCTCGGATAATGCCGTGTGCTGGAAACGAACTGTCTGATATTCGGGCTCGCGGGCCTGGGTCTTTAGAAACTGGATGTGACCATTTTAGTGGGAAAGCGTTCTCTATTGTTATGAGTGTCCCCCTATTGGGCTTCCAAGGTTGGTCGGCGATAGGTAGATCCGATAAGTTTTTCCCGTCTATTCACGGAAGAATCCCTTGGGGCCGATGACGATGGCACTGCGATTCTACAATACGCTCACGCGCCGTAAAGAACCGTTCCACCCTCTCGACCCGGATTGGGTCCGTCTCTACGTCTGCGGGCCTACGGTATATGATCATGCGCACATCGGTAACGCCCGTCCTGTGGTGGTCTTCGATGTGCTATATCGTTTGTTGGAACTTCTGTTTCCGAAAGTTACATACGTCCGCAATATCACCGACATTGATGACAAGATAAATGCGCGAGCTTCCAAGAGTGGCAAAACCATCCGCGAATTAACCGACTACACTGCCCGGGTTTTTCAGGAGGACATGGCTCGGATCGGCGCGTTAACTCCGGACGAAGAGCCGAGGGCGACGGACCACGTGGTGCCGATGATCGCGATGATCGAGAAACTGATCACCAAAGGTCATGCCTACGAGGCGGAAGGTCATGTTCTATTCGATGTGCCCACGATGGCAGAATACGGCCAATTGTCTCGGCGCAATCGGGAAGAGCAGATCGAGGGTGCGCGGGTCGAAGTCGCGCCTTATAAAAAGGATCCGGGCGACTTTGTGCTTTGGAAACCTTCAGCCTCAGACGCTCCTGGTTGGGACAGTCCATGGGGTTTCGGCCGCCCGGGTTGGCACATCGAATGTTCAGCTATGAGCCAGACTTATCTCGGTGAGACTTTCGATATTCATGCGGGTGGTCTCGACTTGATTTTCCCCCATCACGAGAACGAAATTGCTCAGTCACGCTGCGCCTTCGGCACACCGATCATGGCGAGCATGTGGATGCATAACGGTTTCGTGACGGTCGAAGGCGAGAAGATGTCGAAGTCGCTCGGTAACTTCTACACCGTTAATGAGTTGTTGGAGGAGTGGCCTGGTGAGGTGATACGCTATGCGTTGTTCGCGGCGCATTACCGCGCCCCACTCGACTATTCCAAGCATGGTCTGCGCGAGGCGAAATCAGCCCTGGACAGGCTCTATCAGGCCTTGCGCCGCGCTGGCGACATTGAGGAACTAGACAAGGCTGAGGCCTCATCCGCTCAGTATATCGCGGTTCAGGCTTTGTCTGACGATCTGAACATACCGCTCGCGATATCCAAACTCCATGAGATTGCAACCGAACTCAACAGATCGAGGGATCAGGTCCAGAGGGCACGATTAAAAACCCAATTGCGGGGCTCTGCGGAACTCCTTGGTTTGCTGACTAACGACCCTGAAAAATGGTTCCACGATGCGCGTGGCGCGGTCGGACCGGACGGCGCGGAGATTGAAAGTTTGATTATCGCTCGCGAAGAGGCCCGAACGGCGCGAGACTTTGTTACGGCGGATCGTATACGGGACGATCTGAAGGCAAAGGGGATCGTTTTAGAGGATGGTGTTGAAGGAACGGTTTGGAAACGTCGTTGATAGACCAGTCGACCCGTGAATTAGAAATTTTTCCCGATCGCAGGACTGCCCCTTATCCCTTCGATTGCCGCTGAGTGGTCCACGGAAAGGCGGAGGTTAGAACGCGCAGCGCAGCTTAGTCACCGTACTTGCCTCGTCGGCTCGGGTAAACGAAATGTCGGCGAGCATGCTCGCACGGTTCCACCGGACGTGAGGCTACCTTCCCAGGATACGACTTTGCCGGTAGAACCTTTTTCAAATTTCATGCTTTGGAGTTTGGTGTTGGGATATGCTCTATATGGCCCCTGAAAAACGAGGTCGTCTGCTCGACAACACGCGTCACGTCGTTCAACGGGCCGGCAATGTCTGTAGCACTACCATCGAAAGGGCAGTGGCCTTCGAAGTGTTTGTAGAGAGCTGCGGCGATGCCTCCGTCCGGACTAAGATTGGCGCGCCTTTTAAGCTCGTCGATACTTTGTTCAACGCATTTTCCAATTCCTTCAACTATGAATTGAGGCGCGATGGCTTTGCGCAGACCTGGGTTTGATCTTGGCTGGGACAGATCGAAGCAGAGTTAGTGAAAACCCGGGCCGTATCGCCCCCGCTATAATACTGGTTGAGCCCCAGCTCGGCGATAATATTGGGGCGGCGGCGCGGGCAATGCTCAATTGTGGGCTGACTGACTTAAGGCTGGTGCGACCCCGTAACGGTTGGCCCAATGCCAATGCCGAGGCGATGGCCGCGGGGGCGTCAGCAGTGTTGGAACGTGCAACAGTGCACGAAACAACGAAAGACGCTGTGGGCGAGTTCGACTTGGTTCTGGCTACTACGGCGCGCGAGCGTGATATGACAAAGACAGTGTTGACGCCGAAGGTGGCCGCAGAACGAATGAAGATCCACTTGGCTCGTGGCGGACAGGTTGGTGTTCTGTTTGGCCCAGAGCGCGCGGGTCTCATCAATGACGACGTCGTACTAGCCGACGCAGTAATCAACGTGCCGTTGAACCCGGCCTTTTCTTCTTTGAACCTTGCCCAAGCTGTTTTGTTAGTCGGTTATGAATGGTACCAAATCAGTGGCGTGCCTGCGCTGGTGAGCGATTGGGAAAGTGCTCCGCCGGCTTCGGTTGAAGAGCGCGAGTACTTTTTTGCTCGTCTCGAAAATGAGCTTGAGATTGCGGGGTTTCTCTACCCTCCGAATCTGGCACCAACCATCCGACGAAACATACGTAACATGTTCAATCGGTCAAGTCTCACGGATCAGGAGGTTCGCACATTGCATGGTGTGCTGAGCGCTTTGGTAAATGTCAAAAGGGACCTCAAACGCGCAGATTGATTTGGATCGAGGATTGCCCAATTTCGGACCACAATAGGCAATTGTGAAATGATATTAGGGCCAGCCTGGACCCGTAAATGGGCAGGAACCTCGGATATTTTTGCCGAAGTCAAAGCGGTACCTTCCTTTTGCGGCGGGCCAGCAAATTGCAGACTTCGACGCTGGCTGAGAAAGCGATCGCGAAGTAGAGATAGCCGCGCGGGATATGGTAATGCAGGCCGTCCGCGACTAGGGCGATGCCGACCAGTAATAGGAAGGATAGAGCCAACATTTTTGCTGTCGGATGTGCGTCGATAAATGCACTGATCGGCCCCGCGGCCGATAGCATAACGGCCATCGCAATTACCACGGCTGTTATCATCACCCAGAGATGTTCCACCATGCCGACAGCGGTGACAACGGAGTCGATGGAAAATACAAGGTCAAGCAATATAATTTGGCCAATGACAGCGGCGAATGTCGCACCCGCCACACCAGTCTGTTGCTCCACCTCGCCTTCGACCGCGCCGTGGATCTCACTAGTGCCTTTGTAAAGGAGAAATAATCCGCCGGTTATTAGAATTACGTCTCGCCATGAGACTGCGTGACCCAATACAGTGAAGATCGGTTGGGTTAGGCCTACGACCCATGCGATCATTGAGAGGAACACAAGCCGAAGCGCGAGCGCCGCGAGAAGGCCGATGCGGCGGGCGCTGCTGCGGCGTGCCTCGGGGAGCCGATTGGCAACAATCGAAACGAAGATAACGTTGTCGATGCCAAGCACAATCTCAAGCAATGTGAGGGTCAACAAGCTCGCCCAGATCGCAGGGTCAGCTATCCATTCCATAGTTGTGTGCTCCCATCTTTAAGTGGTGTGGAACGATGCGTTAGGGAAAGCTATATTAACGATAGGTTGTTTGACTTTCGCCCGGCAATGTCTATATTGCGCCGCTTATTTCTGGGAATGTGGGGTATCCGAAAAGGTTATCCCCGGCTGAAAGGCCCTACCGGGACAAGACAAAGAACTAAGGATGCACCAATGAGCAATCGCGTTTCCGCGAAGCACAAGATCGACCGTCGTATAGGCGTTAATCTATGGGGTCGACCCAAGTCCCCTTTCAATAAGCGAGAGTATGGCCCGGGCCAGCACGGTCAGCGTCGTCGTAAGCCTTCTGATTTCGGCACCCAACTTATGGCGAAGCAGAAATTGAAGGGTTACTACGGTAACATCGGCGAGAAGCAGTTTCGTAAGTATTACCGTGAGGCGGTGCGTCGGCGTGGAGACACCGGTGAGAATTTGGTTGGTATTCTGGAATGCCGTCTGGACGCGATAGTTTATCGGATGAAATTTGTGCCTACCGTGTTTGGGGCTCGCCAGTTTGTGAGCCATGGCCATGTAAGTGTCAATGGCCGGCGCGTGACCGTCCCGTCATATATGTGCAAGCCGGGCGACACCATCGTGGTGAAGCAGAAGAGCCGGGAAATCCCGATGGTTCTTGAAGCCGTTGCGTCATCTGAGCGTGACGTTCCAGACTACGTCGAGGTTGATTATAGTAAAATGACTGGGACTTTCCTGCGCGAGCCGAAACTTGAGGATGTGCCTTATCCGGTTCAGATGGAACCCAACTTAGTGGTTGAATTCTATTCGCGGACGTAGGCGCCTTTATTTGCGTATCTTCCCTGTAGGGGCGTTTCTAAGATCCTAACTGATTGGTTTGGCCAAGCCCTCAACGAATTCGATATTGGGAAGGTCGTTCAAAAGGGCAACGGGAACCTTTAACTTAGACGTCCTATTCCCACCGCCCAGGATTACGAATTGGCGTTCCATTACGGCACTGTCGACCCAAAGGGGCAGGGTGTTGGGGAGGGCTAGGGCAGTAACGCCGCCGATTTCCATGCCAGTATTTTCCTTGGTTTCCAAAGCGCTGGCGAAGGAGACTTTGCGCGCATTGAGCTTCTTGCGCACCACATTATTCACGTCGAGACGGTGGGTGGCCAGCAGTATGCAGGCTGCATAACGTAGCTCACCGGTTTTCGTACGAACTAGGATGGTGTTTGCTGAATCTTCTGGCAAGACCCCATAATGCTCGCAGAACATGGCGGTGTCGGCTAGATCAGAATCACAATCCCAAACCTCAAAGCTGTGGCCTGAGGCCTCGAGAATAGCGCGGATCTCAGGAAGCGTATCGGTCATGATTCGATAAAATTCTGTTTGGGTTTTTGTGGAGTCATAGACTTTCGAGAGGCCAACGTCGATGCTTTAATTGCCAATCCTTCTAAATGAGCAACATAGATATTTTAGCAATTTTTTTCGGATCTAAATAAGAAAAATTATATTGTAATCATAATTATAATACAAAACACAAAATTGGTGTATTTTTATTTATCGAATACTAATTATCTCTTTTATTAATTGACAGGGGCTTGCCTTGCTCACGATAACCTAAACCAAGTGCGGCCAACCCTATCATAGAGAGCCAAATTGCACGGGTCCAAGGTGCGAACACTTCCACCGCGAGCATGCTGCGGGGGTGGTCCCGGCGATAGAGGACCGTGATCCGGGTGCCTGTGGAGAGGCCATGTCGGTCAGACTCAATCACGCCCTTGGCAGTCGGGATGTCCGGGTCGACTAAACGTAGACGATAGCGGGCATAGTCGTCTGAAGAGGGCTCGACCGCGACGATCTCGGCCGTTCCCATTGATCCCCGGATCAGGAAACGCGCATGGGGCCAACCGAAATAAACGGACCCTGCAAATGCAATTGCCGAGACAATGAACAGCGTTTTCGGTGACGGATCGAGTAAGCGCTTTAGCCAGGACCTCGAAGTTGGATCACGCAATAACATAGTGTTCGTCCGAGGAACCGTTATATCCCGCTCTGCCGCCGATCAAAGCCAAGGGGCCGCACGACGGCGGCCCCTTGGCTTTGATCGGCAGTGGATCTGGTCGGCTTAGGAATCGGCCGTTTGGACGATGCCCTTTTGCTCCAGATATTCGCCAAGTTCACCTGTCTCGAACATTTCGCGGATAATGTCGCAGCCCCCAACGTACTCACCCTTCACATAAAGCTGGGGAATTGTCGGCCAATCCGAAAATGCCTTGATTCCATCCCGGACCGCTGGATCTTCGAGCACATTAACGCCCCGGAACTTGACGCCGAGATGGGTGAGCACCTGGACCACAGCGGCGGAGAAACCGCATTGCGGGAAGACAGGAGTTCCCTTCATGAACAAAAGCACGTCGGTGCCGTCGACCTCAGACTGAATACGCTCACGCGTTGTGTCGTCAAGCATTTCATATATCTCCGTCGATTACCTTTTTAGTGTTTCAAGCTTCCGGTGCCGCGGTCTGAAGGGCCAGCGCATGAAGCTCAGTACCCATGCGTCCTTTTAACGAAGCGTAAACCATTTGATGTTGTTGTACACGGGTCTTGCCTGCGAAGGCGGAGGAAACTATATGGGCTGAATAGTGATCACCATCGCCACGAAGGTCCTCGATGGTTATTTGCGCATCAGGAAAGCCTTCCTTGATCAGTCGTTCGATCTCGCCGGCGTCCATCGCCATGGTAGTTCACTTTCCCACTTACTTAGCCAATTGAACTTAGGAACCCTGCATGTATTTGGGAAGCCAGTCCTCGTGTGCAGAGCGTATCACGCAAAGGGGTATGGAATCATCGTTGGTCAGAGTCAACCGGCCGTCATTCGTTGCATGCCCCACGATGCGCGCCGACACTCCTGCCGTTTTGGCACGAGTGAGCACTGCATCCGAATAGGATGTGGCGACAAGATATCTGGCCTGATCTTCTCCGAATAGATAGGCATACGATGGTAAATCAGTCTGTTCGTTGAGGTGGGCGCCCAGCCCTTCGGAAGCGAGGGCCATCTCTGCTACCGCGATTGCAAGGCCGCCATCGGAGAGGTCGTGGCACGCGCTGACCATTCCATTTTCGATCAGCGCGCGGACTAGATTGCCGTTCGCTTTCTCGGTCTCAAGGTTAACGGGCGGAGGGGCGCACGCTTCCCGTCCCTCGATTTCGCGCAAATAAATCGACTGGCCAAGCCAACCTGTCGTTACGCCAACCAACACCAAAGCTTCGTTCGGCTTCTTTAGCGCAATTGTTGTGTGTTTTGCATGGTCACCTAGCAAGCCTACACCGCCGATCACTGGGGTAGGTAAGATTGGTTCGCCTTCAGTCTCGTTGTAGAGTGAGACGTTGCCAGAGACCACAGGAAAATCGAGGGTCTTTGCGGCAGCCTTCATGCCAGCGATACACCCCGCGAATTGTCCCATAATATGCGGGCGTTCGGGATTGCCGAAGTTCATGTTGTTGGTAAATGCAAGCGGTCTAGCCCCAGTAGCTGTCAGGTTGCGCCAAGCCTCTGCTACGGCCTGTGCGCCGCCCGTTTCGGGTTGTGCGGCGCAGTAACGGGGAGTGCAGTCCACCGTCATCGCCAAAGCCTTCTGGGTGTTGCGCACCCGGATCACGGCAGCGTCGCCGCCGGGGCGCACCACTGTGTCGTTCATGATCAGGTGGTCATACTGTTCCCAGATCCAGCGACGGCTTGCTAGGTCGGGTGATCCGATTATCCGACGCAGCACATCTGGGAGGGAGTCTGGAGGAGTGAGATCGGCGCGATTGAGCAACTGTGGGTCCGGCGTCCTCTCCCATTCACGGTCGTATTCGGGCGAATGGTCGACCATAGGATCGATGGGAATATCGGCCTGGACTGCGTCATCCTTGTTGATCACCAAGCGACCGGTGGTTGTTAGCGCGCCAATCACTGCAAAATCGAGGCCCCAACGTTCAAAAATCGCACGCGCTTTCGGTTCAGATTCTGGCTTCAGAACCATCAACATGCGTTCCTGACTCTCGGACAGCATCAGTTCATAGGCGGTCATCGCCTCTTCACGGGTCGGCACTTGGTCTAGGTCCAGTTGCATGCCTAACCTGCCCTTTCCAGCCATCTCGACCGAAGAGGACGTGAGACCCGCTGCTCCCATGTCTTGGATTGCGATGATCGCGTCCTCGGCCATCAACTCAAGGCAAGCTTCCAACAACAGTTTTTCTGTGAAGGGGTCACCGACCTGCACCGTGGGTCGCTTTTCCTCGGCGTCCTCCGAAAATTCGGCGGACGCCATCGTCGCTCCGTGGATGCCGTCGCGCCCTGTTTTGGCACCGACATAGATCACTGGATTTCCGGCACCGGTGGCCGCTGAATAAAAAATCTTGTCGGCGGATGCCAGGCCTACAGTCATGGCGTTTACCAAGATGTTGCCATTGTACGCGGAATGAAAATTTACCTCGCCTCCCACTGTTGGCACGCCGATACAATTGCCATAACCGCTGATGCCTGCGACAACGCCCGAGACTAAATGTCGGGTCTTCGGGTGGTCGGGATCGCCGAAGCGCAACGCATTCAGGTTGGCCACCGGTCTAGCACCCATGGTGAAGACGTCGCGCAGTATGCCGCCCACACCGGTCGCAGCTCCCTGATAGGGTTCAATGAAACTCGGATGATTGTGACTCTCGATCTTGAAGACAACGGCTTGCCCATCACCAATGTCTACCACACCCGCGTTCTCGCCGGGTCCTTGAATAACTTGAGGCCCCTCTGTGGGCAGAGTTTTGAGCCATTTCTTTGATGACTTGTAGGAGCAGTGTTCGGACCACATGGCGGAGAAGATGCCAAGTTCGGTCAGAGTCGGTTTACGGTCAAGTATGACTAAAATGTTTTGGTACTCGTCCTTTGAAAGGCCGTGTGCAGTGATTAGGTCGGTCGTGATGGAAATGTTTGATCGACTCAAGACAGGGCCCTCGTCAACGCGTCGAAGAGAGGGCAGCCGTCTAGTCCGCCAAGTGCTGGGTCCGTCGCGTTCTCTGGGTGCGGCATGAAACCTAGCACTCGCCGATTTTGGTTCAGGATCCCGGCGATAGAACGGGCGGACCCATTCGGATTAGCCTCACCGCTGGTCTGCCCGTTCGTGTTGACGTAGCGGAAGGCAATACGATCTTCCCCCTCCAGTCGGTCCAGTGTTTCGTTGTCGGCAAAGTAATTGCCATCGTTGTGCGCGACCGGGATGGAGATGCATTGGTCCGTTGTATAGTCCGCAGTGAATAGGCAATCGGTTGTTTCGACCCTTATATCGAGATTTCGACAAATAAATTTTAACCCAGCGTTGCGCATCAATGCGCCGGGCAGGAGGCCAATCTCCGTTAGTATCTGAAATCCGTTGCACACGCCAAGTATGGCTACGCCTTGAGATGCGCGGTCGACGACCGAGCGCATCGCCGGTGTATGGCTCGCCATTGCGCCGGCACGGAGATAGTCACCATAAGCGAACCCTCCGGGGATGACGATTAGATCGGCATTTGGGAGCTCAGTTTCCGTGTGCCAAACAAGCTTGGGAGGTCTGCCCGATGCGCGTTCAAGGGCCATCGCCATGTCGCGTTCGCGATTAGTGCCGGGGAAGGTTATTAAGACGGATTTCATGAAGGCGAGCATTGCGCATGTCGGAAGGGCAAAATACCGCGGAACGTACGCAACGCCTAACGGCTTGGCAAGACGTGTGACGTGGATCTGGGATTGTCATACCTGCTGAGGGTCCTCCGAACGATTGTTGAGGTTTGCGGCAGAATTGTTTTTTTGCGGGCCTACGGAGAGCGTTCAAAACCTCTTTCCTTACGCACTACACCGATCAAACCGATTGCCGCAAGCCGGATCTTTGCGACTGGCATGCGTACCACTATTATCCCACGGTAATGAGTTGAAGGAATGGAAATGCGAATTCCAAAATCGTTCCTGTTGCGCGGTACAGCTTTGTCTACCGTCCTGATTTTGGCACTGGGGGCATCACAAGATGGCGCCGCCGAGATACTTAGGATCAAGGTTCGCGGCTACTCGACACAGTATTTCGGTTATGCAAGACAAGATAACCTGGGTTCGGGAGAGTTCAGCGGGCTCGACGTTAAGTCCGATACAGAGATCTACTTCACGGGCGATACTATTTTGGACAATGGCATCTCGATCGGCATCAACATTCAGCTTGAGGGTAACAGCTCAAGTGACCAAATCGATGAATCTTATTTGACCGTAAGCGGAAAGTTCGGACAAGTTATAGTGGGCAGTGAAAACTCCGCGATGTACAAGTTACATACCGCACCGGACGGCTTGGGGTTTGGCCTCAATTCGGGAGATAATGTTGAATGGGCGGTTTTCGAAGGCATTGGCGGGACAGCCGGGGCCTTCCGGGGGCCATTTGCGGCCACCATGGTGGAACCTGGTCGTGTAAACGACGCTAACCGCATGACCTATTTAACGCCGCGCGTTGCCGGGTTCCAGTTCGGGGCATCCTACGTTCCTGATTCTGCTGAGGATAACAATTCCCAGGCGGACCGAAATCGAAGCTTGCACGACGGAGCGACCTTTGCAATCCAGTATTCCCGCGCCTTTGACGACGCGAGCTTCGAGGCATCCGCCGGGTATGGCTTCATGCAATCCGGTGACAGTAGTGGTTTGGCCGACCCTACATCATACAATTTCGGCCTCTCGGTAGGCGTCGGGGCCTGGACGCTCGGGGGTGCATATGCATATGCGGCCGATGACACGCACGTTGGCGATATGACGGGCTACACGGCTGGGTTGAAATACTTTTCCAAGCCGTGGAGTTTTGGGGTGGCTGCGTTTCTGGGGGAACGAGATGGGTCCACTTCCGCGAATCTCGGCGGCTGTGGCCCGCTAAAGGCCACATACGATACCATCCAAATCGAAACATCCTACGAGCTTGGAGCAGGAGCAACGATGCTCGGCGTTCTGGGGCACTCGAGTTTGGATGACGAATCTGGGATTGGCGATGATAGTGATTCGATCTATGTCGTAGGTGGGCTTCGTTTGACTTTCTAGCCAGTCGAAGGGTGGCTGTGTCTAAGTCATTAAGAGGCGCTGGTGATGGCCGACGACGCAACGGGACGTATCACGGTTTGCCAACACATTAGACCGAAACTAGGCGCAACGATCTCGCCACATCAAAAATACGGAATGTGAAACCTTATACCAGTAGATCAGTGAAAGTGCCGCGAGGGGCACCTGGGGACACCTGCGACGCGTCGGAACCTGTGGGTTTATTTTGCATGGAAGAGCCCATTTCCTTAGATTGAACGTTCGGTTCGTTTCCTAATGAGCTGGGCGTGGCACTGGGCTCGGGGCCGTTTTCTAGGTCTGGAGTGCCGCCAGAATTAGTTGCGAAGACAGCAGGAGCTCTTACGTTCTCGCCCCCTTCGGCCGCAGTTGTCCGGGCGGCTTCTGCTTCCGCTGCAGCTTCGGCAGCTTCCTGGAGACGCGCATCAGCTGTTAGCGCGTTAATCGTGCTGTTCACTCCACCGATCGCAAGCAAGTTGAAATTGTTAGGGGCCGCGTTGGCAAACGGTGGAATACCTGTGCGCGAAACGCCAAACACCGCCGCTGCCACTGTAGCGAAACCCGCGTTTATAGGCCGCGCATCAACTAACGGTCGCTGCACGCCGTCTGCGCTCTGGCCCTGGTCGATCGTTCCGCGTTGACCAGACCTTTGCACATACCCTAATGTCGCGAGCGCTGACAGACCGCTGGCGTTAAGGATCTGCACCACGGGTCGCTCCCCCAAAGAAGATCACGATCACCTGTCCTATTGTGCAGGAAATGGTACTGGAATCCAAAGAAGAATATTAATAAGTGTATGTTACTTTGGATACTCATCCGTGTTTAACCCGACTTTTGATCACTGACGCGGCTGGGTAAGACTAGGCTTTTCAATTGCGCGTGTGCGACCCAAACTCATGAACATCGACGACTGCATCAATCTGGAAGATCTTCGTAAGCTCGCCAAAAAACGGATTCCTAAGGTTCTATATGACTTCATCGAGGGCGGTGTCGATGACGAATATGGACTTGCATGTAACGAGGACGCGTTTTGCCGCCATGCCCTCTTGCCGCGTTACATGGTCGATATTTCTTCGCTCGACCAGTCAACAGAAATCTTCGGACGCACCTACTCTAGCGCCTACGGGATCGCCCCGACTGGGGGGATAGGTAATTTTCGGCACGGTGGTGATATGATGTTGGCCCGGGCAGCCCGAAACGCTAATATCCCTTTTATTATGTCCGGTGCAGCGACTGCCTCGATGGAGGAAATGGTCAAGGTTGCGCCTGAGCACGGGTGGTACCAGATCTACACAGCGCGCGATCGCGCGATCGCCGAGGACCAGGTGAAGCGGGCCGCGGATTTGGGCATTCCAGCGTTGGTGGTCACAGTAGATGTCCCGGTTAGCTCCAATCGGGAACGCAATCGGAGAAACGGCGTTGGTAGACCCCTAAGGCTTTCTTTGGGCGCCCGACTAGACGCATTGCGTCGGCCATTTTGGCTCAAAGATTATATTGCCCATGGGATCGTGATGCTGCCGAATTGGCAACCATATGCACACGAAGGGGCGAGCGCCGACGAAATCAGTGAGCTGTTCTCGAGGCAACTCCCAAACAGTCTCTCATGGAAGGACATACAAAGTTACCGGGAACTTTGGCCGCGCACGCTCGTCCTGAAGGGCGTTATGCACACCGATGACGCGATCCGAGCGGCTGAGATCGGCGTCGACGGCCTGATTATTTCGAACCATGGCGCGCGCCAGTTGGACCGCGCGGCTTCTTCGCTCGACGTGTTGCCCCGGATTGACCAGGCGGTTGGCGAGCGTATGACCCTGATGCTGGATGGAGGCGTCCGCCGTGGGGCCGACGTGGTGATAGCGCGCGCGCTGGGTGCGAAATTCGTCTTCCTCGGGCGCCCGACTCTATACGGTGCTATCGCTGGAGGTGACGGGGGGGCAGCGAAGGCGGTGCGTATCCTGCGAGACGAAATCGACAAAGTGATGTCGCAGATTGGATGCCCGGTTTTGAGCCAGGTGGCTCCGGATATACTTCACCAGGATGCAGACCCACTCCACCGCAACGCGCCAACTTAGCTCACAGGGTTCTTTCTCCCTTCACCAAGCTCACTTTTGTCGCAGGCGCTCTGGACATTATGGTGTGGGCCGTTTGAACTGCCTGATCAAGCTTGGCCGGGAAGGATCACTGTAGCTGCTTACATTTTGGCCATCGGACTATCCGGTTGAACCATAACAGGGACAATTTCTTTGGCCCAATCTGCCGACCAATATGAATTGATCACTGTTGTGACCGAAAAGATTTCGAACTTTTCTGGGATCCTCCACCAATACGTAACTTACGTTGCAACCCGCCACTGGAAATTCGGTCCGCTTCATGGTTTCTTCTGTAGAGTGCTGGAATTTATACCTGATGACGATACCCTTTTCTCGCAATACAGTAAGCTCTTCTTTCATCAGGTGATTTGTTGGGAAACCCGCCCCGAAGGCTTCTCGTGACGCGACGGATAACTTAATCTCGGTGACATTTCCGGCTATTGGACTCTCTCTTGGGAGAAACGCTATCAGTTTCGACTTCATCTTCATGCTAACCGCTAATGACAATACTATCCCTGACGCCCGAGAGAGGTTGGACGAAGTGCTGGCGGGCGGGGCGCGACATGTCGGCTTCAAGGATGTGGGCTTGCCATTCGACGAGTTAAAAGATCTCGCAGATAGAATTCGTGCGGCTGGTGGGCGTTCGTATTTGGAGGTGGTAAGTCTCGAGCGCGAGGCCGAACTCGCGTCCGCCGAGGCCGCAGTGCGCCTTGATGTAGACTGTCTCTTGGGTGGTATTCGACCCAGCGAAGTCACAAGGATTATCAGCCGCAACCCGATTCGGTACTTTCCATTTCCCGGTCGGGTCACTGGTCATCCAAGTGTGTTGGAGGGCTCGATCGATGAGATCGTCGAAAGCGCGCAATCGCTTGCGGCTCTAGAAGGTGTTCATGGTCTAGATTTGCTTGCTTACAGGTTCTCGGGTGATGTTCCTGCCTGCATGCGAGCCGTCTGCGAGGCTTCAGGCAAGCCGGTGGTCGTGGCCGGCAGCATTGACAGCGAGGCGCGAGTTCAGGCTGTGGCTGCGGCAGGCGCCGTGGGCTTTACGGTTGGGACGGCCGCACTCACGGGCGAATTCCCCGCGGATGGTAAAGGAGTTACGGCGCAGGTCCGCTCGGTTTTGGCGATGACCAACCGAGCGGCCCGTATTTCGACCGTCCCAAGGCGCATCGCGCTGGTTGCTCATAACGCTCGTAAGGCGCAGCTCACAGCCTGGGTTGGCCGACATGTTCATGTCCTTGAACGTCAACGTCTGGTTTGTACTGGTGGCACTGGCACCATGTTGCGCGAAGCTCATCCGAGTCTCGTCATCCATCGTTTGCAACGCGGCACCCGCGGTGGCGACCAGCAACTTGGTTCTCTGGTAGCGACGGGAGAACTCGACGCTGTGATTTTTTTTGCTGACCCGAAGGCGAATTATTCTAATGACGTAGATCTGATTGCGCTGACACGACTTGCGATCATGCACGACACGCCGATCGTTTGTAGCCCGACTGCGGCCGATCTCGTCTTGATGGCTTGCGAGGGGGTGGGGGGCACGATTGTCTGATGTCTTTCTAAGTTCTTCGACTAGTCCTGGACGAGAAATGACCAACTATTCTAACTAGTCTAACTAAGAAATTGTTCGCTATCTGAAGCCTCTCAAAGAACCTAACTTGGCGATTCCTGAATTTCCAAATAGGCGAACGGGAACGTTCTCATGAAACCGTATCGAGTCATCGGTATCGAATCCTCACCCTATGCAGTCAAAGTGCGCTCGGTCTTTCGCTACCGGCGCATACCACATCTCTGGATCGCGCGGATGCCTCAGTTTTTCGATGAAACCGAGCACGTTCGCCCGTTGATTATGCCGGTGGTACAGTATCCTGACGGCGTCTATCGAACCGACAGCACGTCTATCATCCGCGACCTAGAAGGCAGGCATATGAATGGTCGCTCGGTGATTCCAGAAGATCGTGGGCAAGCCTTACTCGTCGATTTGATCGAAGATATGGCAGACGAGTGGTTTACTAAATGCGTTTTCCACTATCGGTTCAATGCGCCCACTGATCGTGTGGCGGGTGCGGCCTGGGGGATGGACGACGCCTATCCGGACGTTGATGCAAATATGCTTGGTGACTTGGTAGACAAATTTGTAGCTCGCCAGGTCGAAAGAATGCCGTTAGTCGGGTGTATCCCCACAAATGCGCCCCTGATAGAGGATAGTTACCTCCGCCTAATCGAAATTTTGGAAGGGTTTGTTGCCACTGACCGGTTCCTGTTCGGCACGCGTCCATCGACCGCAGATTTTGCAATCTGTGGTCAGCTATCCACCTTGGCCGGCGATCCAACTGGCGGGGCGATCCAGCGCGCTATTGCACCACGCACACGCCATTGGGTAATGCGGCTCACCGACTGTTCCGGTGTCGAGGGGGAATGGAGCACCAAGGTCTCGCCCCTCGTTTGCGCATTACTGGATCTCGCCGGACGGATCTATCTACCATTCCTTGTGGCTAACGCGACGGCGATCGAGAATGGTGAAACGGAAATTTCCGTGGCCCTCGACGGGCGTCTCTATCGCCAACCTGTGTTCGGCTATCAAGTGAAGTGTCTGAACGCACTGAGGAAAAGCTTTGACGCTTTATCGACCGGGGACCGAGAAGGTTTAGACCCTTTGCTGGATCAGGCGGGTTGTCTCACTTATCTCGTGGGTTGAATGGAGGCGATGTGCAATGTCCAATAGGGCTGAAATTATAAGGTTATCCTAACCACGGCCTCGGCCTCTAGAACTTGGGTTTTCCGTAAAAAGTAACGTGCTTGGAAGAATTATTATCCCTTTATTTCAACCCGGTAATTCTCGATGACCGTGTTGGCGAGGAGTTTTTCACACATTTCGGTGACTTGGGTTTTAGCGCGGATCGCGTCGGTTTCCGAAAGGTCAATCTCCACGTATTTGCCTATCCGGGCAGCTTCGACACCGGCGAAGCCCAAGGTAACGAGCGCATTCGCTACCGCCTTGCCCTGTGGGTCTAGGACGCCACTTTTTAGGGTCACGTGAACCTTCGCCTTCATGATCACAGCTCTCGCTTTCGCCTACTGAATAGCTTTGGGACCCTTCAGGTCCATTGGCCCCGCCTCGGGTAAAACACCGAGGCGCCGGGCAACTTCCTGATAGGCCTCGCGTTCACCACCTAAGTCGCGTCGGAAGCGGTCCTTATCAAGCTTTTCATTGGTCGCCGAATCCCACAGCCGGCAATTATCCGGGCTGATTTCGTCCGCCAATACCACTTGCATAGCGTCCTCAGTGTAGAACCGGCCGAACTCGAGTTTGAAGTCTACCAGACGAAGTCCGACGCCGATCAAGAGGCCCGATAGGAAGTCGTTAACCCGAAGCGAGAGAGCCATGATGTCATCCAAATCCTGGGTGTTGGCCCAGCCGAACGCTGTAATGTGCTCCTCGGCGACCATGGGATCACCCAACTCGTCAGACTTGTAATAGTACTCGACGATGGAGCGCGGCAACATTGTCCCTTCTTCGATTCCGAGGCGTTTGCAAATCGAACCGCAGGCCACATTACGCACCACGACCTCGACAGGGATGATCTCTACCTCTCGGATCAGTTGTTCGCGCATATTCAAGCGTCGCATGAAGTGGGTTGGGATACCGATCTCGGCCAAGCGAGTCATGAGATACTCGCTGATCCGATTATTCAGTACACCCTTGCCAGTGATAACGCCCTGCTTCTCATTATTAAAGGCGGTCGCATCGTCTTTGAAGTATTGTATTAGTGTGCCAGGCTCCGGGCCCTGGTAAAGCACCTTGGCTTTGCCTTCATATAGTTTTCTGCGTCTGGCCATCAATAGTCGCCCCCGGGGGATTGTGTCTCAGCCGTGATGCCACCGCCCGAAAATCGGCGCCGGTCCGGCCGCCCCTGGCCTGGACCCAAGGCTGGATATAGCAACTTGGCCGCTCCTAAACAATGCGCGTGGTCGATTTTGCTTCAGACCAGGCCGGGCACCGGATCGAACGCTGTATCTATTGGTCTACCGGGGGCGAATAGCCAGACAGGCTTCCCGGCGGCCGGCGCGGGCAGGGCTAACAGGGAAGCGGAAACTGTGCCGTACCCAGAATTAGTGATAACCGTCATCGCAAGATTCGGTTCCGGGTCATCGGGTTTCGAACACTCCGAGATCAGCGTTTGCCAACCGGTCCAGTCACCCGAGCCGGGGTCCGGGGGATCGCTCTTCTCGAAGCGCGGCAGATATTGTACGATACGCGGGACTGATGGATCGTTCAATTCTGCCGCTGTTAGCATCGAAATACCCTGGGGTATCTCGAACAATTTCATATTGATGTCACGCCCTTGTCCTGCATGGCGCAGCCAAAACGCATCATGATTGTCAGCTATGATCATATTGAACGGCCGGTATCCCGCCGGATCAAGATTTTGGAGTGCCGTGGCTGCGTCGGTTGCATCTGCATGATCGAGGGCCTCCAGGACTAGCTCTCCGCGCGAACGTTTGCCCGGCGCCGGTCCTAGGTGGCCTGTTCGATTCAAAATGCAAGCGACAACACCCTGGTCGTTCAACCCCATCCAACTTCCGCCGGCGAGTTCGTCGAGCCCAGCCGTCACTTCCGACCTGTCGCGCCAGTGACGGCGTGGTGGGAGCCAGGGGCGCTCCATCACTTCATCACGGAGCGAGGCGAGCACGAATGGCCAGCCATGGTTCGGGCGGCGCAGGATCACACTAGTGCACATGGCGACGGTGGATACCACGGGTTACTGACACGTTCTAGTTTCCAAGACACGTTAGCGCTGGATCATTCGGCTAAAGGGGCTTTAAAAGGAAGGTGAAAATGAATAGGCCCTGCCTGCGGGGCTCAATTTAATCCCAATCCAAGAGGCGGGCGCGTCAAATTCCCGAAAGGAGTGAAAAACTGATGAGTGGTTTCGAAGATCGCAAGAAGGGCGAGGAAGGCAAATTTGCGTTCGATGCTGAGCTCCGATTCAAGGCGACAGCAAGGCGTGATAAGTTGCTTGGTCAATGGGTCGGGAAGACATTTCTCGGCAAGACGGATAGCGAGGCCGAAGCGTTTGGGCAGGAAGTAGTGCGGGCTAATTTTGAACGACCTGGTGATGACGATGTAGTAGAGTTCATCCTGAGATCGGTCGAAGGTACCGGCGCCGATTTTTCTGAACATCGGCTCCGCCATAAGATGGAAGAGCTGATGCGCGAAGCCGAACGACAGATATCCGAAGGCTAGCACGGGGACGGAATGATGTCGGAAGTGTCCTTCGTTACATTGCCGGACCGCGGCATCCTCGCCGTGTCAGGTCAGGACCGGGTGGCGTTTCTGCAGGGTTTGATCTCCAACGATGTTGAGAAGGTCTCGTCCGATCGCGCGATTTACGCTGCGTTTCTGACGCCACAGGGGAAGTATATTTTTGACTTCATGGTAATTGGAGACGGCGATCGTATTCTGCTCGATTGTGAGGCAGAACGGATAGCGGATTTGGCGAAGCGGCTCAGGATCTACAAATTGCGATCGAAGGTCGAGTTTAACGATGTTTCTGACGTGTACGCTATTCATGCTGTCCATGGTGTCGCTTCATCTTCTAAATTTTCGCTGCCACCAGAGGCTGGGTCGGCACGTGGTCTCGCTGGCGGCGTGGCGCTGGTTGACCCTCGACTCTCTTCGTTCGGCGTGCGCCTTATATTACCCCGTCACGTGGCCCCGACCGGCTTGGGGCTTGTGGAGGGAAATTGGGAGGCACATGACCGCTTGAGAATCAGTCTCGGAATTCCTGACGGAAGCCGTGATATGCTTGTTGACAAGACGGTATTATTGGAGGCCGGGTTTGACGAGTTGAATGGCGTTGACTGGGAAAAGGGTTGCTACATGGGCCAGGAACTGACGGCGCGCACAAAGTATCGCGGCTTGGTAAAACGCCGACTGATGCCGGTCTTGGTCGACGGGCCGATGCCGGCACCCGGGACCCCGGTTATGGCGGGTGCGCGCGAGGCGGGGGAGATCCGTTCCGGGGCTGGTGACACCGCGCTCGCCATGATCCGCCTCAATATGTTGAAAGATGGGGGTCCGTTGGCTGCCGGTGGTGTCGCTGTGCGGCCGATTAAACCGAATTGGGCGGCGTTCTAGGGCAGACCAATTCCTCTAAGAACGGCTGCGCCAGCTTGTAGCCTTTTCATGATCAGAATTCAGATTAATGTGATCTTTGTTGGGACGCAAAGATACAGCCTCAGTCTAAGGTCTCTTTGTCTCTAAGATTAGAATAATCAAAGGGGCACCCTGAAACATTTGGAAAAATCTCTCTAACAAACAGCATTGTGATCGCACTGGGCTTGTCCGGATATTTTCGTCGGCTAACACTCCGCTGGAAAGTGAACGGGAGACTACAATATGACCAAACCAAGCGGCCTTGGCATTTTTTGCTCGACACATATCCTTGATCCGGACGGTCTAATGGGGCTGGCGGAGGGGGTCGAGCGGCGTGGCTATGAAACACTTTGGTATCCCGAAGCGTTATCGTACGACTGTTTTACGATGGGGGGCTATTTGTTGTCTCGCACTAGTTATCTACAGATAGCGAGCGGTATTGCAAACATATACGCCCGCGATGCGGTCACATCGGCCCAGGGCCATGACAGTTTGAACCGCATGTATGGGGGGCGTTTCGTACTCGGACTGGGCGTAAGCCACGTGCCGTTGGTCGAGGGTGCGCGAGGCCATGATTACAAAAAACCCCTCGCGACAATGCGAACTTATCTCGCGACCATGGCGCGAGCGGATATCGACCCGACAATCCGCGTCGAGGAGCGCGATATAGTATTGGCTGCGTTGGGACCGAAAATGTTGTCGCTGTCGGCAGAGATGACTAAGGGTTCGCTGCCATATTGCGTCACCCCGGAACACACAGCTGAAGCCCGCGACATTATGGGAGACAAGGCGTGGCTCTGCGTCGAGCAGAAGGTCTGTATGACAGCTGACAAGGATAGAGCCCACCAGGTGGCTCGCCAACAAATGGCCCGTTACATGGCGCTCGATAATTACCGCAATAACTGGTTCCGTCTCGGTTTCACGGTGGATGAGGTTACGGGTGATGGTGCGCCACGCTTCCTCGACGCCATGGTAATATGGGGCGGGGAAAAACAGATACGCGACGCAATCGAATCGCATAAACGGGCGGGCGCTGACCAGGTCGTCCTACAGATGTTACGTCCGGATGGTGGCTCGGGCGCAGATCCCCGTACGCTTGACGCCTTCGCGCCTGCGGGTTAGGCCTACTTATTGGTATTCAGGTCGATTGCCAAGTCCCGGCGATCGGAGTATCGCTTCGCATTGTCTTCTGGAGCCCAGGGGCCCTGAAACGCTTTCGTCCTTGGACATACCTTTGATGGCCGAGTCTACAGACATGTCGGCGCGACCGCTTGCAGCTAGCAGGATCGATAGCCCCTACGCTTGGGGCCGACTGGTGTTCTCGTTAATCATCGGGACGGTGGGAGGCGTTGGGCTTTGGTCGGCTGTCGTTGTCTTGCCGACAACCCAGGAATTGTTCGAGGTTGACCGTGGCCTTGCGTCGCTGCCTTATACGGTGACCATGGTCGGCATCATGGCGGGTAATGTGATCATGGGGCGTCTCGTGGATCGTCTTGGCGTAGCGGTTCCCGTTTTGATCTCCGCTTTTTCCCTCGGGCTCGGTTATGTTGGCATCGCCCTCGCGCCGAACTTCTGGGTTATGCTGTTCGCCCAGGGTTTGCTGGTAGGTGCCTTCGGTACTTCCACTACCTTCGGGCCGATGATCGCGGCAATTTCACTCTGGTTCAAGCGTTACCGGGGCATCGCAGTGGCCTTGGTAGCGTGCGGTAGTTACACTGCTGGAACTGTCTGGCCACCGCTGGTCCATGGGATGATCGACGTCTTGGGGTGGCGCGATACCCACTTAGTGATCGGGACCTCCTGCGTGTTGGTCATGGTCCCGCTGGCCTTCACGCTTCGTGGCAGCCCACCAGTCGATGCAGTAGATTCTGGGCACAGTTCAGATGGCGACTCCAGCCCAAAATCGTTACCCATGTCGCACAACGCACTCCAGTGTTTATTGGTTTTCGCCGGGATCGCCTGCTGTGTTGCTATGTCTATGCCGCAGGTGCATATCGTGGCGTTTTGCGTGGACTTGGATCTTGGAGCTGAGCGGGGCTCTACGGCACTCTCGCTCATGCTGGGGTTGGGCGTAATAAGCCGGATTGTTTTTGGCTTCGTGATGGATCGGATAGGGGCGGTGCCCACGTTGTTTATCGGTTCGACTTTGCAGGCAATCTCCCTGCTGCTCTATCTACCGGTCGAAGGTGTTTGGACATTGTACGTTGTGTCAGCTCTTTTTGGCTTGTTTCAGGGGGGGATCGTGCCGGCCTACGCCGTGATAATCCGTGACAGTTTTCCGGCCACACAGGCGGGAGTTAGGGTCGGCCTGGTCTTATCGGCTACTATGGCAGGCATGGCTGCAGGCGGTTGGATGTCGGGGATGATCTACGACTGGACTCTGTCCTATGACATGGCCTTCTTGAATGGGTTCACCTGGAACCTGCTGAACATGGCAATTGTCGTCTTGTTGCTATTGCGTGGGCGAGTGCCGAGGCATGAGGTATCCCGTCCGCGCATAATGCAGGCCACTATTCCCATAGTTGGCCGTTGGCCTGGCCCGCTTCGGTGAGGCGGAGGATCTGCACGGGGGGAAAGTATGACTTATACCATTCTTGCGCGTTGTGAACAGACGTGGCGCCTAGGTATCGGTATTGCCACTTATTCGCTGGGGGTGGGCGGTTATTGCCCATTTTTTTTGCGGGGTGTAGCAGCGCTCTCGACCCAAGCATTTGCCAATCCGGCTTTAGGGTTGCTTGCGCTCAAGTCCCTGGATGCTTCGCGTTCATTAGCTCAGGTAATGGGCGACTTGGCAACGTGCTCGCCGGCCAGCCGACGGTAACGGCGATTGCCCACGCATTTCAGCACAGCGCTGGCGCGGATTTGGCTGAACGCCTCTTGGGAGCGCTTGAAGCAGGGCGCGACGCGGGTGGCCAGGCGGGCATGGGCGGCACACATTTGCCAGTAAGATCGGCCGCGCTGATGATAAAGGGCGACGATATCAATCGGGATATAGATTTGCGTGTCGACATGCATGATGATGCGGTAACCGAGTTACGTCGCGTCTATACAGGCTATGCTCTGTATATTGACTATTATGCTCTTAGAGCCCGTGACCCAGGCAACACCCCAACCCAGGATGTCTGGACACGCAAGAATTTGATTTAAGTGTAAGTTTTAGGGTGGCCTATACAGGCTGCATCCGATTCCAGGCGTCCAATGCGGCAATCTTGTAGGCTTCGGCCAGCGTTGGATAGTTGAATGTAGTCTCGACCAGGTACTCTAGTGGGCCGTCCAAGTTGAGCACAGCTTGGCCGATATGGATCAGTTCGGTCGCACCTTCACCAACGATGTGAACTCCCAGTAACTTCCTGGTCTTCAAGTTCACTATAATTTTCATCATTCCTGAGTTGAGGCCCATGATGTGACCTCGAGAGGTTTCCCGGAAACGTGCTATGCCGACCTCATAGGGGATGTTTGCTTCACGGACTTCCTCTTCGCTCAGGCCCACGGTGGAAATTTCGGGTACCGCGTATATGCCGTAGGGGAAGAACTCGGGGGGGTTAAAAACTGGGTGCCCTAGCGCGTGGCAGGCCGCAATTCGACCTTGTTCCATCGATGTTGAGGCCAGACTAGGAAATCCGATCACATCGCCTGCTGCGTATATGTGCGGCACAGAGGTTTGAAATGTCTTCTTGTCGACTGCCAGCCGGCCACGACTGTCTGCTTTGAGCCCAACGGCCTCTAGGTTGAGCATGTCTGTGGCGCCAGAGCGGCCAGCTGCGAACAACACCATGTCGCTGCGCACGACGCGTCCGTTTTCCGTGGTGATGATACAGCCGGATTTCGAGCGTTTGACGGACTTGATCTTGCAGCCAAGGCGCAGGACGAAACCTCGGTCACGTAGGTCATGCATCATTTCTGCTACCAATTCCCGATCCACAAAGTCGAGAATTGTCTCGCGCGCCTCAATTAGGGTCACGGGCACGTCAAGTGCGCTGAAAATGGTGGCATATTCGACCCCGATAACTCCGCCACCCACAACCGCAATACTTCGTGGCATGCGAGGTACATCAAGGATATCGTCGCTGTCGAACACCGACTTGCCGTCGAACGGAACGTAGTCCGGACGATACGGCGTCGAGCCGACAGACAGTATAAAGCAGGCGGCGCTATATTTCATCGCCGCGCCGTCGTCCATTGTGACTACGATACTATGGGGGTCGATAAACTGCGCAGTTCCTGTAAGTGTGTCCACGCTGTTGCGTTGAAACTGGTGTTCTAGAACCTCAACCTCGTGATCAAGCGTTTTCCGAAGTCGCACGCGGAGATCGTCGGCCGTAATGTCCTCTTTGACTCGGTAGGAGCGGCCATAGAATTCGCGCTCGCGCCAACCAGACAAATTGAGAGCAGTTTCCCGGAGCGTTTTGGAAGGGATTGTTCCGGTGTGTACAGACACTCCACCGACCCTTTGACCTCTTTCGACCACGAGAACGTTCTTGCCGAATTTCGCCCCCTGAATAGCGGCTCGCCGACCTCCAGGCCCGCTTCCAATGACGATCATGTCGTAATGATTTTTTGACGCCATGAAGACCGCACTCCCAAATCAAACGGATAAGAGAAGCGACAAATAACCTTAAATATCAAGAGAAAATCGACTAAGTGTTAATGCTTTATTGGAATTCAGGGCTGAATTTCAGCAGTGCTAACGGGATGGCGCCGTGTCTTGTTGGGGGATTTGGCATACCAATGGGTGGATCTTTGATTAATCTAACAGCGTTTTGCTTGCCAGCAGCTTCGGTTGGCGCAAAGCTAACGGCACTGGAATGCGAATATGAGGGGGACTATTGTGGCCGGCGAACCCTATGATTTCATCATTGTCGGCGCTGGATCGGCCGGCGCGGCGTTGGCAAGTCGTTTGACTGAAAACTCGAAGTGGCGTGTGCTATTGCTAGAAGCAGGGGCCGCAAGCCATCCTTATTCCCAAATGCCGGCGAGTTTTGGATTGCTAATTGACAATTCGGCGGCGAATTGGTGCTACAGCTCAGAACCTGAGGAAGGAACGAAGAACCGCCGCATACCGGTCCCGCGTGGGAAGCTTCTGGGTGGTTCAAGTTCGATCAACGGTCTCGTGTTCGTGCGCGGTCAGAAGCAGGACTACGACACCTGGGCGCAGCGAGGAAATAGGGGTTGGAGTTTCGAAGAGGTGTTGCCAGTCTTTAGGCGGATGGAACATTACGAGCACGGTGTCGACGAACTTCGTGCCCAGGGCGGCCCGCTCAGGGTCAGTGAAGCGGTTGATGAAGGCCCTCTTTATGATGCCATCCGATCCGCGACCAATGAACTTCGGATCCCGCACAATTCGGATTACAACGGAGTGAGCCAGGAAGGTATCGTGCGCACACAAACCACGATCAGTAATGGTGTCCGTCAGAGCACTGCGCGTTGTTACCTAGACCCCGCCAAGAACCGCCCAAACCTCGATGTTCAGACCCAGGCACAGACCCATCGTG